>JAAZCA010000014.1 GCA_012513515.1 Myxococcales bacterium
GTTACGAGAAAAGAGATTTCGGCCTATGCGAAGGAACGAAAGATTGTATTCAGGCAGGATAAGAGCAATGATACTTTGAAATATTCTAGGAATGAGATCAGACATAAATTGCTTCCTGCTCTGGCGAAAATAAATCCTTCGGCAGCGGAAATGATATGGAGCCTCTCCATGAGACTCGCCGCCGATGCCGATGCTCTGACCGATGCTGCCGAGAAGGCCTTTCTCGTATGCGTAGCGCCAACAGCCGATCCTCTGTCGGTTGTTATAGATAAAAATTCTTATAAGAGTTTTCCTGAGGCGGTTAGGATTCGGATTCTAAGAGCAGCCTTCGAGAGGATAGCCGGGAGCAAAAAAGACCTCTCTTCAGACCATCTTTTGAAGATGGACTACATAGCCACTTCCGGCAGCGGATCCGGAAGCTACAGGCTTCCTTTTTCATGCAAATTCGTACGCACAGGGGACGTTTTGGAGCTATTTCGGGCCAAAACGACGCACGACAGGTGATTGATGCGAGCCGCCTTGCCTTGTCGGCTCCTTTCTAATATAGTCCGCGAAACTTTATGGAGGATAAGCAAATGGCCGTTCAGAAAAAACCCGGTATGAAACAGGCGCACAAGACGGTGGCGCTGTGGCTGGTTATAATTCTTTTGGTGCTCTCGGTGCTGCACATGATGAACCAGCCGGTTCAGACGGCCGAAAAGATCAGTTTCTCTGAATTTATGAAGGCGGCCCAGAATAATTCCATCGAGTCGGTCAGCATTCAGGAGGATGAATACAAAGGAAAGTTCAAATCCGATTATAAAACCGGCAGCCGCTTTGAGACGATAGGCCCGATCGACAGCGAGAGGGCGCTTTCCGTACTCGGCGCCAGCGACGCCAAGATCGATTACTTGAAGAAAAAGGAGACTCCATTTTGGCAGTCGATGCTTATCTCATGGCTTCCCATGCTCCTGCTTTTCGGATTTTTCTTTTTCTCCATGCGTCAGCTCCAGGCCGGGGGTGGCAAGGCGATGAGTTTTGGCAGAAGCAAGGCGAAGCTTATAGCCGACAACTTGAAACGTATAACCTTTGCCGATGTCGCCGGAGTGGACGAGGCAAAAGACGAGCTGCGTGAGATAATTGCCTTTTTGCGCGAGCCTAAAAAATTCACTATGCTTGGCGGAAGAATTCCCAAGGGAGTTCTTCTGATGGGTCCTCCGGGATCCGGTAAGACGCTTTTGGCCAGGGCGGTAGCGGGTGAGGCCGGCGTGCCTTTCTTTTCCATTTCCGGATCGGATTTTGTCGAGATGTTCGTCGGCGTCGGCGCCTCAAGGGTGCGCGATCTCTTCGAACAGGGAAAGAAGAATGCTCCATGCATCATCTTCATAGATGAGATCGATGCGGTGGGCAGGCATCGCGGCGCCGGCTTGGGCGGCGGGCACGATGAGAGGGAACAGACCCTCAACCAACTCCTCGTTGAGATGGACGGATTCGAGTCTAACGAGGGAGTCATAATAATGGCCGCCACTAACAGGCCCGATGTTCTCGATCCGGCTCTGCTTCGCCCCGGCAGATTCGATAGGAGGGTGATAGTTCCGCCGCCGGATGTCGGGGGGCGCGAAGCGATACTCAAGGTGCACGCAGCAAACAAGCCTCTGGCCGCGGACGTCAAACTTGAGATCATCGCGAAAGGAACGCCGGGTTTCTCAGGGGCGGATCTTGAAAATCTTGTCAATGAGGCGGCCCTTCTTGCCGCGCGAGCCTGTAAAAAGAAGATCGACATGTCTGATTTTGAAATAGCCAAGGACAAGGTCCTCATGGGCACGGAGAGAAAGA
The DNA here is from genome assembly GCA_012513515.1 of Myxococcales bacterium. Classification (NCBI taxonomy): domain Bacteria; kingdom Pseudomonadati; phylum Myxococcota; class Myxococcia; order Myxococcales; species Myxococcales bacterium. Next base: position 1,816 of record JAAZCA010000014.1, read on the forward strand.
GCATGATCATCTCCGAGGAAGAAAAGAAGAACACGGCATATCACGAGGCAGGACATACCCTCGTCGCAAAATATCTCCCCGGCGCCGATCCGATACATAAAGTTACGATCATTCCGAGAGGGGCGGCCCTGGGCCTTACTCAACAGCTGCCTACCGACGACAGGTACACCCAGAACAAGAGGTTCTGCGAAAACAGCCTCGTACTTCTTATGGGCGGAAGGGCTGCCGAGGAACTCGTATTCAATCAGCCTACGACAGGGGCCGGAAACGATATCGAACGAGCCACCCACCTCGCCAGGAAGATGGTCTGCGAGTGGGGAATGAGCGAAAAACTGGGACCGCTTGCCTTCGGCAAAAAGGAGGAGGCGATATTCCTGGGCAGAGAGCTTTCCCGTCACTCCGATTACAGCGAGGAGACCGCGAGAGAAATAGACGGTGAGATTCGCCGCCTGGTGACTTCCAACTACGAAAAGGCGAAGAGCATAATATCGGAACACAGGGATCAGCTCGAAAGCCTGGCTCAGGCCCTTCTGAAACACGAATCCTTAAACGGCGAGCAGATCGACCAGGTCATGCGCGGTGAGGAGGTCGTCATCCAGCAACAAGAGATTCGCAGGGACATCCTCAAGGAACAGCAAGAAGAGGGAAAAGCGGTAAAGCAGAACCCCGCAGCCGACACATCTTTTTAAATGAAGATACGAAATCTGGAAATAGGCGCCGGTCCCATGCCAGCGATAATGGGGATCTTAAACGTAACCCCGGATTCCTTTTCGGATGGCGGTCTTCATTTTTTGCCTTCCGATGCGATCTCTCACGCCTTGAAGCTCATCGATGAAGGAGCGGATATAATCGATATAGGGGGCGAGTCGACCCGCCCCGGTTCATCCCCAGTTTCAGAGGATGAAGAGATCGACAGGGTAATTCCTATAATAGAAGGGCTAAGGAGTAGGTCCGAGATCCCCATATCAATAGATACGTCGAAATCCGCAGTTGCAAAGGCCGCCATCGAGGCAGGGGCCGACTTGATCAACGATATAAGCGCCGGTCGCTTCGACCCTGAAATATTTGAACTCGCGGCCCTGCATAAAAAACCGATTTGCCTCATGCATATGAAGGGTTTGCCCAAAAATATGCAGGATAACCCCCATTATGACGATCTTATCTTCGAAATTAGCGGTTTTTTGTCTGAAGCGGCCTCTTTTGCAATATCAAAGGGGGTCCCATCGGAGCTCATCATTCTCGATCCCGGGATAGGTTTTGGCAAGAGCGCCGACGATAACTTATCTATACTTCGCAATATCGGCTCCTTTAAATCTCTAGGTTTTCCTTTACTCATAGGTACATCAAATAAATCCTTTATTGGAAAGAAGTTAGGCTTGGATGTTAAAGATAGACTTGAAGCAAGCTTAGCGACGATTCCTGCTTGTATGAATGGCGGGGCCTCAATCTTGAGGATGCATGATGTAAAAGCAACAAAGCGCTTTTTGGATATGTACCTCCTACTGCAGTAACCCATATCGCACAAAACTTCTATTTGCTTGATATTTATGTAAATTTTTTGTACAAGCTCTCGCCTCTAAATTTATACGATTCTCAGGAACAGGGCGATATGGCAGAACTATCAAATAGAATCTTCGGCACGGATGGAATCAGGGGAAAGGCCAATTTTTATCCGATAGACTCCGAAACGGCGCTCGCCTTGGGGCGGGCCGTGGCATATCTCTTTAAAAACGGTACAAATCGTCATCGAATAGTCATCGGCAAGGATACCCGCTTATCGGGCTACATGATCGAGACTGCGCTTGCCTCCGGGATATGTTCGATGGGGGCGGATGTCATGCTAGTCGGACCTCTGCCGACCCCGGGGGTGGCATTCATATCCAGGAGCATGAGGGCGGATGCGGGAATAGTGATATCCGCTTCGCATAATCCATTCGACGATAACGGAATTAAGTTCTTCGACAGGGATGGGTTTAAGCTCAGCGATTCCATGGAGCTCGATATCGAGGAGTTGGTGAAAAGCGGGATTCCCCGCGAAAAATGGCCCAGCGGAAACCTGATAGGAAAGGCGCAGCGAATAGATGACGCTGGTGGCAGGTATATACAGTTCCTAAAGGACGTACTTTCTTACTCCATCTCATTGGATGGTTTTCGCATCGTGGTGGACTGCGGCAATGGCGCAGGCTATCGCGTCGCTCCCAGCGTATTTCAGGAGCTGGGAGCCGAAGTCATAGAGCTCGGGACTTCACCAGATGGCACCAACATCAATTGCGCTTGCGGTTCCATGCATCCGGAACGGATGTGCAACCTCGTTCGAAAGATGGGAGCCGATGCCGGAATCGCTCTGGATGGAGATGCTGACAGGGTTATCATGTGCGACGAGCATGGGAACATCGTCGATGGCGATGTCATCATGGCTCTTGCTGCAATAGACCTGAAGAAGCAGGGCAAACTGGCGAAAAACACCTTGGTCGCCACCATAATGAGCAATATGGCTCTGGATGGTGCGATGCGCGCTGAGGGTATAAATCTAATCAGGACGCGCGTCGGCGACAGACATGTAATATCCACGATGCGCGACAATGGCCTGAACCTGGGCGGCGAACAATCGGGGCATCTCATCTTTCTTGATCACAATACAACCGGAGACGGAATCGTCGGAGGCCTGAAGGTTCTTGCATCGATGGTTCGCTCCGGCAAGCCGCTTTCCGAGCTGGCGAGTGTTTTTGAGCCATACCCGCAGGTCAAAGTGGATGTGAACGTTTTGAAGAAGGTCGATCTTTCAGCTATTCCTCAGCTGCAAAAGGCCCTCGATAGTTACAGGGTGGAGCTCGGGAATTCCGGACGGCTGCTGCTGCGTTTTTCAGGAACTGAGAATATCGCCAGGGTTCTTGTGGAAGGACCCAATCGCGAGCGCATAAGGTGCATGGCAAGCGAGCTTGCGGGGCTGCTGACTGATCATCTCGCTAACTGATTCAACGGAGGAGCGCTTGATAAAATTAGGAGTAAATGTCGATCACGTTGCCACCTTAAGACAGGCTAGAGGGACCTCTTACCCCGACCCGATAGAAGCCGCACTCCTGGCAATAGAAGGGGGCGCCGACCAGATAACGATTCATCTGAGGGAAGACCGCAGGCATATTCAGGATCATGACCTGGTTCGAATGAAGTCATCCATAGATGTTCCCTTGAATCTGGAAATGGCCGCTGCAGATGACATCATCGCCGCCGCCGTCAAGATCAGACCCGATACCGTCACTCTGGTTCCGGAAAAGAGAAACGAGCTGACGACCGAAGGAGGTCTGGATGTGGTCTCTGCACCTTCCAAACTTAGCGAATGCGTATCAAAACTCAGAGATTCGGGGATTTTGGTCAGCATGTTCATAGATCCGGAGGCCTCTCAGGTCGATGCCTCGATCTCCATCGGAATAACCGCCGTCGAATTTCACACCGGTTCATTCTGTGATGCGGTGAATGAAATTCGCGCCTCTGCGGAATTGGAGCGCCTCCTCTTGGCATCCAGATACGCGGCATCGAAGGGGCTCAAGGTGTGTGCCGGTCATGGTCTCAATACAAAAAACACACCGACGGTGGTCAGGGCGATTCCCGAGATAGTTGAATACAATATTGGGCATTCGATTATAGCCAGATCCGTCTTTGTCGGGATGCGTGAGGCGGTAAGGGAGATGAAGGAAATTCTTTTTGCAGGCGGGAGGAAATAATTCTCGGGGGAATTGCCCGAAAGAGACCGCCGATTTTTGCCGGTTGTTCATCGAGGGTATAAAAACTGGGGGGAGAATGATTATCGGAATCGGAATTGATCTGGTTGACGTAAGAAGGTTCGAATCTATCATCTTCAGGTGGCGCGACAGGTTTCTAAAGAGGGTTTTTACCGACAAGGAAATCAAATACTGCAATACGAAGAAGCATCCTGCCCAGCGTTTTGCAGCCAGGTTCGCTGCGAAGCAGGCCTTCATCAAGGCCTTTTTCCCAAAGGGGCACAAGGGAATACGGATGCAGGATATCGAGATAGACCAGAAGGATTCGCGGCCGGTTATAAATCTTTACGGCATTGCAAAGGAGGCGGCCGATAAGGTCAAGGTCAGCGGCACTCACCTCATGCTTTCCCACGATGGCGATTATTGCATAGCCAATGTAGTTCTGGAATGGTGATCGATTCTCATCGAGATTTTAAAATGAAACTACTCTCCTCCTCACAGATGCGCTCGCTGGACGAAAGCGCTATAACCCAGCATCGGATTCCATCCATGGAACTCATGGAAAACGCTGGAAGGGCGCTCGCCGATGTAGCCGCAACCTCTCGTCCTTCCCGGGCAGCAGTCGTATGCGGCAGAGGGAATAACGGCGGTGATGGGCTCGTGGCTGCGAGGTATCTGATCGGCATGGGGATCGATGTAGCCGTCCTGATTCTGGCCTCGCCTCAGGAGCTCTCCCCCGACGCTAGGGCGAACTGGGAGAGGCTGGTGAGGATATCCACGAGGGTCTTCCCCTGTACGGATGCTTCGTATTTGAGCAGTCATGCCTCGATCTTGGCGGAGGCCGATCTCATCGTGGACGCTATTTTCGGAACAGGTCTCAGGGACGAAGTGAAGGGGATATCCCTTCATGCCATAGAGATGATCAACGCGATGAAGGGGCGAAAGTCGCGCGTGGTATCTGCCGATATCCCGTCGGGGCTTTCATCCGATACCGGCATGCCTCTGGGAGGATCCGTCGTTGCTGATGATACGGTTACATTTGCTCTGCCAAAACTCGGCCTTTGTCTCGGGAGGGGGTTGGAGTATTGCGGAAATATTCATGTCGTCGATATAGGTATTCCGCCGGAGGAGGCGGAGAAGATCCCTTCTAAATATTCTCTAATAGTCGGGGATGATGTGCGTCGTTCGTTTTTACCGAGAAGAATGAATTCCCATAAGGGGACCTTCGGACATGTGGCGATATTCGCCGGATCGCGAGCCAAGATCGGAGCGGGGTATCTCTCCTCGAGGGCGGCGCTGAGAAGCGGTTCCGGCCTCGTCACCTATGCGATGCCGGAAAGCGCCTTCGCATTTTTCGATTCGAATTATTCTGAGGTGATGTGCGAACCTCTTCCCGATAACGGTAAGGCATTTTTTTGTCATGAATCGCTGGATAAAGCGTTGCATCTTGCGCAGGACAAGAGCGCCGTCGCGATAGGTCCGGCGATCGGGACGGAGGAGGCGACGCGCGCTTTTCTCAACGCCTTTGTGAGGGATCTCAAAACCAGCTTGGTCATCGATGCCGACGGGCTGAACCTGCTCGATCTCTCTTCCCTCAGGATGAGGGGGGCGGCGACCGTTTTGACGCCGCATCCGGGGGAGATGGCCAGGCTCACCAAAAGCGATACCGGATTGGTCAATGCGAACAGGACGCAGGCGGCGATCTCTCTTGCGGCTTCCTGTGGGGCAATTGTGGTCCTCAAGGGGATGGGAACGGTAGTCGCTGCTCCCGATGGACGCTGTGCGATAAATCGAACCGGGAACTCAGGGATGGCATCGGCCGGAATGGGGGACGCACTCACAGGGATCATCCTCTCCCTTCTCGGTCAGGGGCTGGACCCATTCGATGCGGCCTGCGCCGGAGTTTTCGTTCATGGAATGGCCGGCGACTTTGCCGCTTCGGAAATAGGAGAGCGCGCGCTGATAACTTCCGATTTGATAAAAAATCTTCCGCGTGTTTTTTCGAGCATCGAAACTCATAGTCATTCCCGCGGAATAGAACTGGATCCCTGATAGAACCATTCGGGGATGACAATCATAGTGTCATTTCCGCGGTCTTAAGCCGCCGCTAACGCGGGGCAAACGGGAATCCCGTGGAATAGAAATACAAGATGATAAAACGAAAAACAAAATCTCCGGTAGAAACACAGGAATTTGCCGCCGAATTTTCGGCGCGTCTAAGGCCGGGGGACCTTGTCGCGCTCATCGGGGATCTTGGCGCAGGCAAGACCCATTTTGTCCAAGGGCTTGCAGCGGGTTTTTCCGTTCCGGAAAAAATCTACGTTCGCTCTCCTTCCTTTGCGTTGATAAACGAATATCTTGGCGGTCGCCTCCCTCTATACCATTTTGATTTTTACAGGCTTTCGGATCCCTCCGAAACAGAGGGGCTTGGAATGGAGGAATACTTTTACGGTGAAGGGGTAACGGCTGTCGAATGGGCCGATCATTTTCCTGAACTCATCCCCGCGTCCGCGTATTGGGTGGAATTTAAAATCCTCGGCGATAGGGAGAGGGAGATAACGATTACGGGAAAAGATGACGTCATTCCCTCGGAATAGAACTGGATCCCCGATTAAAGCACTCGGGGATGACGAACGCGTCGATAAGGAGGCACAATGTACGATCTCGCTGTAATAGGGGCCGGGCCCGGCGGTTACGTCGCCGCGATTTCAGCGGCTAAACATGGCGCAAAGGTTTTGCTCATTGAGCGCGAACAAGTTGGCGGCGTATGCCTCAACAGGGGCTGCATACCGACCAAGGCTTATATAGCCTCAGCCCACGCTCTTCACGCCATTCATAAATCCTCTGAATTCGGAATCGAACTCGCCGGAGCTGCGGCGATCAATTTCGCAAAAGCCAAGAGTCGCAAGGATGAAGTCGTCTCAACTCTTCGGGGCGGAATAGAGACCCTTCTCAAGGGAAACAAAATCGAGCTAGTCAGGGGAAGCGCAACCTTTGTGGATTCAGGGCTCAGGATCGGAGAGAGGGAGGTCGATGCGAAAAATATCATCATCGCCACGGGATCCGATTGGATCGATCTTCCAGGGATAAAGCGCGATGGCGAAAAAATAGTAACCAGCGACGAAGTTCTCGAATGGGACTCTCTCCCCAAAAGTTTGGCGATCATAGGTGGTGGAGTGGTCGGGTGTGAGTTCGCATGTATGCTTTCCGAAATGGGCGTCGCTGTGACCATAATCGAAGCGACTCCCTCTATCCTGCCCCCCGTCGAGGCCGGCATATCGCGCCTGCTCGCGCGTTCGATGAAATCCCGTGGAATAGAAATCCTGACATCCACCTTTGCCAACTCGGCATCTGTAACCGCCTCCGGCGTTTCGATATCCCTTTCAACCGGCAACTCCATAGAGGTTGAAAAAGTCATGGTGGCGGTCGGCAGGCGTCCTTTTGTCGAAGGGCTTTCGCTGGCATCGGCAGGAATCGAGACCGACGGGCGGGGCTATATCATCGTGGATGAAAATTTCATGACCAGGAGAAAGAATTGCTACGCTATCGGGGATGTCAAAGGGGGCTTCATGCTCGCGCATCAGGCCAGCGCGGAAGGGGAGGCGCTCTCGGAATATCTCTTTGGCGGCAGCGAAAGGCTTCGCGATATCGGTCCTATTCCAAAGCCGATCTTCACCTACCCGGAGGTAGCCTCCGTGGGATTGACTTCGGAAGAGTTGAAGCGCGACGGGATAAAATTTTCAACCGGAAGATTTCCGTATGCTGCGTGTGGCAAGGCGCTTTGCGACGGCGAAACGGAAGGACAGGTCCTTGTTCATGGAGATGAAGACGAAAAAGTTCTCGGCGTTCATGCCTTCGGCGAAGGTGCGACGCTTATGATAGCGGAGGCCGCGCTTGCCATGAAGGCCGGGCTCTCCGTAAGACAGATAGCGCAGACTGTTCACTCTCATCCGACCATCTCCGAAACGCTTGCAGAGGCCGCAGCCGACGTGTATGGCAGCGCAGTGCATAAGATGGGGAGGAAATCGTAGATGAACTGGATCCCCGATAAAAACGCTCGGGGATGACACACAGATTGGTCGGAGTAAAATGAATATTATCGTTCAAAAATATGGCGGGACATCGGTGGCGGATCTGGAAAAGATCCGCGCCATAGCCGGGCGAATCGCGAAACGCCGGGAGGATGGGGAGGGGATAGCGGTCGTCCTCTCCGCCATGGGGGATTCCACGGATCAACTCGTCGGGATGGCAAATGAAATATCAAAGGCACCGGATCCTTGCGCGATGGATCTCCTGCTTGCCACCGGCGAGCAAATTTCAATAGCGCTGATGGCAATGACTCTAAAGGAGCTGGGAGTGCCATGCGAAACCTTCATGGGCTTCGAGGCAGGTTTTTCCACCAGCGGCGATCACTGCAAGGCGAGGATAAGAAGGGTGGACCCCTCCGCGGTCAAGGCATCCATCGAATCCGGCAAAGTTGCAATAGTCGCCGGTTTTCAGGGGATTTCGGAGTCGAATGAAATCACGACGATAGGAAGAGGGGGCTCGGATACCACCGCGGTAGCGCTTGCGGCGGCGCTGGGCGCGGGCCGCTGCGAAATTTACACCGATGTCGATGGCGTCTTCACCGCGGATCCAAGCCTTTGCAAAGACGCAAAGCTTCTGGAAAAGAGCTCCTATGAAGAGATGATGGAACTCGCCGATGCCGGCGCCAAGGTTCTTCACAGCCGCTCTGTGGAGATAGCGGCGAAATACGGCGTGGTTCTGGAGGTTCGTTCCTCATCTACGGGAAGGCCCGGGACATCGCTAATCCCCGAAAGTGAAATTTCAGAGGGGAGTGTCATATCCGGGATATCTTGCAATCTAGATGAGGCGAAGGTCTCTATAAGGAAGGTTCCGGACAAAGTCGGAGTAACCGCGGCAATCTTCAAGCCGATTGCGAGGGCGGGGATAGATGTCGATCTCATCATCCAGACGGTTTCTGAGGAGGGCTTCACCGAGCTCAGCTTTACCGTCCCCAAGGAGGACCTTCGTCGCGCGATGACTCTGGCGGAGGTCGTCGCAAGGGAGGTCGATGCCGGCAAGGTAACCGCATCCGGCGATATCGCTAAAATCTCAATCGTCGGTTTGGGGATGCGCAGCCATGCCGGGGTCGCACACAGGATGTTCGATGCGCTCGCGCGGGAGGGGATATCCATCCAGATGATTGGTACCTCCGAGATCAAGGTCTCGGTGGTCATCGATATGCGCCGCGCAGAGGATGCCGTGAAGATACTTCACCGTGAATTTGGATTGGCGGACCGTTGACCTAAAAAACAGGTTGAGGCTGAGGTTAAGGTTAAGAAAAATCATTTTCGCTCAACCTTAACCTAAACCTTAACCTTTCGAATTTTTCGGTCGATGGTCAAAAACCGTGCGATAATACGATAGTGCAATAGTGCGATAAAAGCATGTCATCCCCGAGTGATGAGAAGGTTGTCATCCCCGAGTGGTGTAGTCGGGGATCCAGCAATAAGCGTGACTCGATATAAAAATAAAGATATATTAACTTGACTATGCAGGTTGATATATATTAACCTGCATAAAGAGGTTAATATGACCATCAAAAACTTCGTGTCGACGACGGAAGCCGCTAAAATCCTCGGAATAAGCACGGTAGCTGTCTTTAAAAAAATCAAGAATGGTCAGCTTCCAGCGCAGAGGGTCGGTAGAAATTATCTGATCGACATAAAAAACCTCGGTCTTAAAGATTCCAAGCCCAATAAAAAAACAAAAAAGCTGATCAGCGAAGCGGTGAAACGCGCGGTTTCTGAATATGGAGAAGCGTTGAAAAAACTGGGGGAAGAGTAGTGCATATACTTTCTCTTCAGGAAGTTCGCGATATAGCATTCGAGCTCGCCAGAGAGAGTATGGCATGGGACGAACCTATTCCGGATTTTGACACCCGATTTCCTAACGTCCTGGAAAGCTGTCTATCGGCACCTTTTCAAACCTTTGACAAAAAAAATCTTTACAAAGGGTTGCTCGAAAAGAGCGCAATACTTTTCTATCTCATGATAAAGAATCATCCCTTTGCAAATGGCAACAAACGCATAGCGGTTACAGCTCTGCTTGTTTTCTTGGCTCTAAATGGGAAATGGTTGGAGGTAAGCAATCAGGAACTGTATAATTTTGCGGTTTGGGTGGCAAGCAGCCCGCCGCAACTCATGAACGAAACCGCTGATGCTATAGAGGGTTTTCTGACAAAAAATATCGTCTGTTACAGTTGAAGGACTGGCAAATTGACCATGGACCATAGTGCGATAAAAGCCTGTCATCCCCGAGTGATTTTATCGGGGATCCCGTAACGACCGTGACTGGTGGAAAAACAGAGGCTAGAGGTGAGATGTTAGAAACTAGAAAAAAACGGGCTCGTAAAAATCTCGTTTCTCACTTCTAGATTCTAGCTTCTTGATGTCGGTCGATGGTCAATTGTCGGGTTTAGGATGCATATCCCTGAAAAGAGCTGTTGGCATATTCGTTCAGATATTGTTAGAATGGGCGCCATCATTATTTAAGATTCGGGGTCCCTTTTATGCGTCAGAAAACGGATGCGCGCCTTATCATAACGAGAATGCCTGTTTCGATTTTTTCGCGTAATCACTTGAAATTATTCATTATTAGCTAAATCGGCTTTGGCATATAGGTTGCAACGTTATACGCCTGGAGGTTCTTATGAAGAAAATAACCATACTAATTCTTTCCGTGATCGCGATCGCCGCGGCCTATCCGCTTTTCGCCGCACAGGATTTTGGGTTTTCCGATCCGATACCGGTCGTCGGGGATAACCCAAATGATCCAGGCGGGACGAGTGCTGTGAGGATGTATTTTTTCAATCATCCGGCATACACGGGGGACTCTAACTTCTCATCCTCATATGAGATCGATAAAAAAGTGAGCGATGTGATTGCAGTTCCGGGATCTGTTAGGATTGGAGAGCCTACTGCTATCTATTTACCCGCTTTTGGCTATGATAAGTCAAATATGCCGAAGTTAAAATCAACTTTAGGTTTAGGGCCTAGGAATTTGACTCTAAAGTTTGCTGAAGATAAGGAAATTACGCGTTATTTAGTGATGAGACCCTCCACCAAACCTAACCGACATGGAAGGTCAGTAGTGCTTGCAGATATCAGAAAAACGAAGTCAGGCGAATACCAATCACTTTCACTCGGAAATGACCGCCAATATATCGGCTATGCAGGCAACTATATTGCCCCATACTTGAGCGCTTCAGGGAAGAGCGATCATCCGGCATTATTTAAAAGTGCCAGCTCTGCTTACTTCAAATGGTGTTCCAGATCCAATAACATGGGTATCTACTTCGAATGTGCCGAAGAGGATACAATAGAAGAGATAGATGATATATTAGCGTACGACCTGGTTCCGCCTGTTGATGCCTCTTTGATGATAACCCCCGTTTTTGATCCATTGCAGATACATGTGGGCGGTACAACTGCTGAACGTGGGTACTTGCTGAAAAACGGCCAAAGCACCAAGGGTTTTTATGCACTGAACGCAGCTACTACGGGTGCAGAACAACGAAAAGGCGAATTTAGAAAAGGCGAATTTAACTTTGCCTTAATTTCTCCTCTAAGTTTCTTTTACAAAGGCAACTACGACAAATATCGTTTTTTGGGGTACTCAAGTCTTCAGGACTACGTGATAGACATGACAGCGTTTCCTGAGAACAACTCATCACTAGGGGGACTTAATCCAGAAGATTGGTTCGACTTACTCTATAAAAAGGTTGACGAACCTAAGGACTTTAGCTCAATTTTTATGTTGTATTCTTTAGGTTTAATAAATCTTCCCTATGCCACAGCTAACACTGTTTCGTCCGAGACACGTACCGCAGAATCACTACAGACGATCAGCGATATAATAGCGCCTGCCTACATCACCAACCCATGGTTTCCGGTGGCGGCCAACCCTGTGGCAGTTGTCAGGGATTCTAGCCAGGATGTAGCTACCCTTTATTACAACACACTCTTTAGTTGGAATGATTTTTTGCTTACCCCTTATGGGCGTCCGACAATTTTCAAGGACATGGATGTTCACAGAATGAAGGAACTCGTCGGTTTTAAAAAAACAGACGGATCCTTTACTTCTCTGGAAGACTGGTCTGGATATGAGTTCTTTTATCCGAGCAAGGTGGTAGTGCCGGTGGTGATATGGGGAGTCGGTGATGTAGATATTGCGCAGTATGAGACATCCAATCCATCTTCGATAATTACGCCGAAAACGGTAGCTCTCGTGGATTATGGCGCCTCCAGCCACCCTGGAATTTTCAATATGGCACATTTGCAGGACAGATCAAGAATTCCTAAAGACTATCTTCTTCTTCCCTCATCCATCGCTAACAATCGTGGCTTTGCCGGCATGATATACGTCATCGATAAAAATGACACGGAAAGCCAGCTTCATATGAAGAGTTGGAAATGGACCGAAGAACTAGGAAATGCTGACGATGTCAGAAAACGATTCGCCCTAAGGCCAAGAGAAGAAATATATACGGAAATTCCGTTCAGGGTTCCTTCCAAGGCTATTATGATTCCTCCCTATGATGGAGATCCAAACGTGGTCCCTTATCAACTTGCCACGGGAAACCTTGATGGAGATTCCTGTCAGGATATCGTGGTAAGTTATCGAAGCGCCGAGATGGTAACAGATATCCCAACTAAAAATTACACTGACTTTCACGTATCCTATCCAAACCTGTTCAGCATCATATTCAGGAGCCCGCTCAAAGATGGTAGCTGCCCATTTTCCACTAGTGATAAATATTGGGATCCTGATGGCATTACTGTTGTTCACAAAACTTTGCCGATTTTGGGTGGGAATACGGCCGGCAATGCCGCTGTTTCAGCGGTTTCAATAGGCAATTTCGTGGGAGAACTTGGAAATAAAAAAAGAAACGATATAGCCGTCGGAAACCTAAATCTCGAGAAGGACGCCGATGGCAATTTTGCCGGCTTTGTCTACGTCTTTGCGAATTCGGAAGATGACATTGATCGTACAACCGGAAAGCCGATCTTTAGTTCGCCAAACACAGGATATGACCCAACTACGGGCATTGGCGCCATCAGAATTAAGGCCGGTTTTAAATCTCATCCCGATAGCACAGATAAGTGGGGCGTGGGTTATTTGACGACTGACAGCGTTAGTGTTGAAGAATACGACAACATAGGTGCCATAAGCGGACTTCCGCTGATCCTCCCATCCCTGGCATGTCCAGTAAGCGGCAGCGATACAACCAGGGCAGTTAGCGTCCATGAAGGAATGCTCGCCACCCTATATGCGAGAATGAGTGAAAGCATAGGATGTGATGAGATAATATCAGCTAACGAAAATAATTTAAACCAAAGCTCATGCATGGACTCCACTCATAAAATGGAATACCCTTTTCAAAAATTCGGCATGCCATTGCCTCAGCGCTGTGCGCCCAGAGAAGGGGTATGTGGAGCTGGTCTTGTTGAAGAAGCAACTAATTACAAACTTCCGTTGTGGAGTGATATAGATTGCCCAACCCAATGCTCAAAATGGGAAAATCTATGCTTACTTAGCCAGATGGACCAAAATCTTACGTCATCTTCAGAACCTTATATGGGGCTTGGCGGAAATTTTTGTATGGTAAGAGATGACATTCATGGCCAACCTCTTAATCCAATGGCTTACCTTTGTATGCAGCAGCTAAATGCTGTGCGCGAGCCGGTGAATAAGCAAGACAGCTTTGCGTATTTAACCGACTTAGGCGGCATTGCCGATGGATCGCAGACGGAAAATGCATTCTATTATTTTGCGCCACTATTTCCGCCCGATGAAGAAACAAGTCTTAGTGTATATTCTACACTTTTTACTGGAAATAATCGCTATGCGCCAATTACGTTTATGGACAATTTGGTCAATGCGAGCAATGCTTGGACGTTCTATCTGCCATCTACGGCAAGTGCCCAGTATAATCCCACTTACCCAGAGCGTGTGCAACCGTTCCCAAGTGGCGCAGCCGGATGTTCCCTCTTACCTCCTTCTCAGCAGAACGTAGTCAGCCAGGATAGAGAGATGTCCGTGCCATTTGCATATGATTTTCTCGATCCAAAGATGCCGCTGGAGGATAACCCCCTGTTCAATAAAATAAGCCCTCCGAGCGGCTCTCAGGCCGAGACAACCTACTATCCCTCGACTATAGATTATAAAAAAATCCCCCTTATAAAGGGGCGTGAGATGCCGGGACCTAGGGAGATGACCGTGATACTGGGGGCCGCTGCGCCATGCGGCAATGGATCTGTAGATGTGTATCTTGGCGAGCAATGCGATCCTATTGCTGACGACCCAAGTTCCTCATGTAAGAGCTTGGGATTTGGAGATTCGAGCTCATGCAATGCAAATTGCATGTGTAGCGGATGTGGTGATGGTACGGTGGATTCGAATGCGGGAGAGGAATGCGATCTGGGTTCAGAGAATTTTTCAGATACCGATCGTGACGGATGTCGAACCGGATGCAAGTTGCACTCATGCGGTGATGAAGTGGTTGATTCCGACGAGCAGTGCGAAGGAAATCAGACGCAGGAAGGGTCACACTGCGATCCTGACAAATGCCAGTGGGTTTCAAATACCTGCGGAGATGGGATCTTTTCACAGGACGCGACTTACAGCGAAGAATGTGATTACTCAGCCGGTGAAGAGGGCGCCTGCAAAACTGCTGGTTTTGAATGTAGCCAAAGTTGCATATGTGAACCTATTTGCGGCGACAATATCGTAGCAGGCGCTGAGGTTTGCGATGGTACCGCCGGCTGTCAGTCAGGATACACCTGTAACGAAGAATGCAGCGTATGCGAAAAGGTGCCGGTCTGCGGCGATGGAACTGTCGACCCCGGGGAAACCTGCGGAGAGCTGGGGCTTTCATGTGCTGAAGGTTTTGAATGCATCGCCCAAGGGCAACCTAATGCCTGCACATGTACGCCGGTGCCGGACTCGTTTTCATCCGACTGCGAGGTGAAGTGCGTAAGCTTCGCAGACGAAGCGGAGAAGCTCTATTACGATTCACTTAACGAGACCTATTTCCGCGCTCCATCGGGAAGAAAGGACGATTTCTTCTGCCCGAACAACTCCGTCATCCAGATGTCCTGCCTTGTCGCAGATGCTGCATTCAACGGATCCGTCGGCCCTTGGATGATGGTCCAGAGCAAGGGAATGGTGCTGCATGACATGGCCAAGATCACATCATCGGATTTTCCGTTCGATGTCGTAGCCCCGCAGAGCCCGATTCGAATCGCTCCTCTCGCATCCTCCGCGAGCTCCGGCGGAAAAGCCGCTGCGGTCGTCCTCCCGAACCTGGCCTCGATTCGAGGGAATCTGGAGTTTTCAACCAGCGGAGTCTCGCCGATGGCGGCGACATCTGTGATGGAAAGCACGGCCGGCATAATGACGATCAACAACATGATAGAGCATCGTGCAGTCGCTCTAATGCCTTCGAGTTCAAAATCGCAGTCGAGGGATGCTGGCAAGGCTGCTGCGGCCCCTGCCGTACATTACACGAGGCTTCGGGCCTATCCGGAACCGACCCACACTACGATAGAGAGCTGGCCGAAGGATCTCGATCCTGAGAAGCTCTATGTCGAGAATCGGCTGAAACCGGATTATGTCAGGAGCATAATTGAAACTCGTAAAAAGGAAGGGGCAAAGGGAACCCGCGATATCGCCCTGGGAATTTCTGACGATGTCGGCATATACGAGATGTCGATATTGCAGGAGACCTATGGTGAAAAGAGCAGCGGCACTACGGCGGTCAACTATTCATTCTATGCTGGGCCCGTATCTTCGATCTCCGAAGGGGGCGCAGGATGCGGAAAGTGCTCGATATCCGAGAATTCTGGCTTCAATGCCAGGGCCGCCACACCTATATTGCTGGCAGTGCTGTTGTCGGCACTCGCCCTTGGCGCAGTAAGGGTGAGGGTTAGCGTGAGGTCGAAAAGGAAGTAGGGCGTTAAAATAGAAGTATCTTCTTCGGGGGAGATGTAATCGCTTCGTGCGGCCGTGTCCCCCGAGTTTTTTCAGGCATTCTTAAAATCGACCATGGACAATTGGCCTCTGTTTTTTCCAGTCACGGCTGTTGCTGGAGGGGGTCGAATCCTGATCGCTGATCCCTGATCTTTGATCAGCATTTTGTAAGATTAGCTTATATTCGAAAACATCCTTATTAAGATTAAGATCAGGATCAAGATTAAGATGAAGATTAAGATTAAGAGGAAGATTAATCAAAATATCGGATTAAATTTTTTCATATTGATGATCATAGCATAAGCCCTGCGAAGCAGCGTTTTTAGTTCTTCCTGATACTTGGCGGATATATATCCATAAGCCGATAGGATATCGATGATCGAGGCGACCTCGGCTATTGAGCCTGGGGAGATATCGAAAAACCGATTTCTGTCTTTTTGGGACTTTCTGCCATTTCCTTCCGCTAAGTTAAGCAGGGTGCTGGAAAGGGCTCGTTTAAGCTGATCCTCCAGATAGTAATTTCCCCTTGGAAGAGATCCTATTAGCTCTGGCATTCTTTTTGCGACCGAAAGCAAAAGTCCGTAGCAGTTAAGCCGCTGATGATTCATTTAAAACCTCCTCCTTGTGATTTTAATTTCAAAACCTCCCGACCGGCTGAGAGGTTTTGAAATTAAAATCACAGATGGAGGGGTTATGTTCGGACATCAGCGGCTTTACTGCTACAATCTTTGCCTTGGGGTGGCAAAAAGGATGCCAGAGCTAATCGGATCATGGCCATCGGGGTCAGGATATCTCGTGGATCAGCTTAAACGGGCCCTTTCGAGCGTTATACTGAATATCGCTGAAGGAAATGGTAGAAAGTCGATAAAGGAGAGAAGACGGTTTTTCGATATCGCGATAGGTTCTGCTGCCGAAGTATCCTCTATCTTCGATGTCGCCAGAGCTTATGGATATATCACCGAGCCAGTCTATGAGGAGCTTCAGTCGGAGCTGCTTCAGGTGGTGAGGATGCTATACAAGCTGAAGTAATCCTCGAATCCTGATCCCTAATCCCTGATCTTTGATCAGCATTTTGTAAGATTAGCTTATATTCGAAAACATCCTTATTAAGATTAAGATCAGGATCAAGATTAAGATTCGGGGATGACACCATGAATGTCATTCCCGCATGCTGTAAGCCGCCGCTAACGCGGGGCAAACGGGAATCCCTTGCCAATCGTTCAGCAGTTACGAGTCACCAGTCACAGCTTTTTACCCAATAATCTCTTGTAATCATTGACTTCTTTCTTTTTCTCAATAAGATCACCGCAAATTCAAGAAGTTAAAGCGGGGGAGGAAAAATGGCGAAAGTACGAGTCGTGTTGGTTCTTGCAGTGGCGGTTTTTGCGGCCGTCCTCTTTATCTCAAAAGCGGTCGAAGCGGGACACAGCCCGGATGTGGTGACCTTCAACCCGGTCACGGATGGCGGAAAGTACAACGTCATCCACCAGTCGAAAACCTTGCCACAGTGGGGATTCAACGTCGGAATGACCTTCGATTATGCCTACGAGCCGTATGAAAAAGCCACCGCCGCCGGAACGAGGATAATCGGGATAGTTGACGACCTCATGATGACCAACGTCCACGGGGCTATCGGCTGGACCGACTGGTGGTCGATGGGCGCAAATCTTCCTGTCGCGATTTGGCAAACCTGGTTTGATCCAAACCTTCCCATTGCCACCGTGCAAAAGGAGAACAAATACGGAAAACTCGGCGATGCGCGCCTCGAGATGAAATTTCGCCTTCTCGACATCGAAAGACACCACGTCGGCTTGGCGCTGGTTCCCTATATGTATTTTCCAACCGGACATTGGCAGACCTATCTCGGCAACGATATGTGGAGCCCCGGCGGAACTCTGGTTTTCGATGCCGATATAAAGAACCGCGTCTTTCTCTCTCTGAACGTCGGTTACAGGATGTATAAATATGTCCGTTACGATACGACAAACCCGAATGCGTTTCTTGATGACACCCTCAGCATGGGGGGAGGGATAAATGTCAGAATCAATGACACCTGGGCAATCACCGGTGAGGCATGGAGCGAGTCAGTCATAAAATCCCTCTTCAAGAACCAGCTTCAGAATCCCTCGGAGTTTTTGGTCGGGACCAAAATCACTCCGCAAGGTGCGGCGAAGGGGTTGGGAATCACAGTCGGCGGAGGAAGGGCGATCACTACCGGCATAGGCGATCCTGATTTTCGCGTCCTGGTCGGCGTAAACTATCGCTACGATCGTGAGCCGCCGCCGCCGCCGCCAGTTGAAGTTGAAGCAGCGGTAGAAGAAAAGATCATCATCACCCAGAAGATTCACTTCGAGTTCAACAAGGCCGTCATAAGGCCAGTTTCTTATCCAATTCTCGACGATGTCGTGATGTTGCTGCAGCAGAATCCGCAGCTGGGGCTTATCCGTGTTGAAGGCCACACCGACTGGATCGGGAACGATGCCTACAACCAGCGGCTGTCGGAAAAGAGGGCGAACTCCGTCCGCGAGTATCTGATCAGCAAGGGGATAGAGCCGTACAGGCTTCAGGCTGTCGGATATGGCGAGTCCAGGCCGATCGCCGACAACAATACCACAAAGGGGCGCGCCCGCAATAGGCGAACGGAATTTACGGTCGTGCAGTAAATTTCAAGAAGCAAACTAACTTCGACCATGGACAATTGACCTCTGTTTTTCCCAGTCACGCTTGTTACGGGATCCCCGATAGAACCATTCGGGGATGACGACCTTTTCGACACTCGGGGATGACAATCACGCCGTCATTCCCGCGGTTTTAAGCCGCCGCTAACGCGGGGTTCCGACTGTTTCTTAACCTTGATTTTCACTGAAAAATCGATTCTACCTGGCCAGGATGGCTAATAAATTCACAGAACGGGCTCCACTTGCGACCCCTGTGCAGTACGTAAAAGGGGTTGGTCCGGTCTTGGCAGGGAAGCTCCTCAAGATGGGGATCTTGACCGTTGGAGATCTCCTCGCGGTAACTCCCATCAGATATCTTGACCGCAGGAATCTCATCAAGATTTCAGAACTCACTCCCGGGAAGGATCGAACGATCGCCGGCGAGATAGTGAGAAGCAATATAGCTTTTATGGGACGGCGTAAAAAAAGAATTTATGAACTGGTTGTCGATGACGGCACCGGCAAGGTCTCCGCGAAATTTTTTCATTTCAGGCAGAGCTATTTCGAAGATCGTTACAGGGTTGGAAGCCGGATTCTGCTATCCGGAGAGGCGAGCGCATTTTCGCAGCGCCTGCAATTCATCCATCCGGAAACGGAAATTCTGGGGGAAGGGGATGATGCCGCCTCGATAGGAAGAATAATCCCGGTTTATCCCCTGACCGAGGGACTCTACCAAAAGACCATGCGCAAGATAATCAGAAATGCATGGGACAGATTCAACGGGCACATAAAGCCGATCTTCCCAGAAAAATTTACCGAAAAATTCAATTTGGCCGATCCTTGGAAGTGCCTTCAGGAGATGCATTTCCCGTCGAACGATCTCGACCCGGAGCTGCTTACCATAGGGCGTTCGATAGCGCACAGGACGCTTATATTCGACGAGTTTTTCTTTCTGGAACTTGGGCTGGCGCTTCGAAGAAAAAATCATTCGGTGAAACCGGGGATCGCGTTTCCAAGGAATGATGAAATTCACAGCAAATTCATATCATCTCTGCCTTTCGAACTTACGGCGGCTCAGAAGAGGGTGACAGACGAAATATTCAACGACATGAGTTCCCCAAGGCCGATGAACCGGCTCCTGCAGGGGGACGTCGGCAGCGGCAAGACGGTCGTGGCCCTCATTGCCGCCCTCAGGGCGATATCGGCGGGATATCAGGCTGCGATAATGGCCCCAACAGAAATTCTGGCGGAACAGCATTTTTTGACGATAGATCGCTTCGCTAAAAACGGCGGATTCAACTATGCGCTTTTGACCAGCTCGGTGAAGGGCTTCGAGCGGGAAAAAATTATCGCAGGCCTCGCAGACGGATCGATATCGCTTGCGGTTGGAACGCATGCGCTGATTCAGGAAGGGGTTAAATTTCAAAAGCTTGGCTTTATAACGGTGGACGAGCAGCACAGATTCGGCGTCATGCAGCGCGCTGAGATCAGGGATAAGGGTTCTCCTGAAAACGCCGATCGCGGCTGGCCGGACATACTCATAATGACTGCGACTCCTATACCGAGGACGCTGGCGATGACTCTCTACGGAGACCTCGATGTTTCGGTGATAGATGAACTTCCAAAGGGAAGAAAGCCGATTGTTACTCGCTTATACGAGGAGCATAATCGAAAGAAGCTCTATGACGGTATGCTGCATGAATTGAAAAGCGGCAGACAGGTGTACGTAGTCTATCCTCTTATAGAGGAGAGCGAAAAGGTCGATCTGAAAAATGCGACCGACATGTCAAAGGAAATTGCGCGCATCTTCGAACCGCAGTTTAAAGTTGAGCTGCTCCACGGGAGGATGGCTGGCGAGCGCAAAGAGGAGATCATGCGCGCATTCAAGGAAAATCGCGTTCATATTCTTGTGGCGACTTCGGTCGTAGAAGTTGGCGTCGATGTTCCCAACGCATCGGTGATGGTGATCGAACACGCCGAGCGCTTCGGCCTTTCGCAGCTCCATCAGCTGCGCGGTCGCGTCGGTCGCAGCGAGCACCAGTCCTATTGCATATTGATGACCAATTACAGGAGAACCGAGGAGTCGGGGACCAGGCTCGCCGTTATGCTTGAGACGACCGACGGCTTCAAAATCGCGGAGGAGGATCTCGCTATAAGGGGGCCCGGGGAATTTCTCGGCACGAGACAGTCCGGACTTCCACCATTTAGAATTGCAAACCTTGCGCGCGATGTTGGAATACTGTCGCAGGCGAGGCAGGCGGCTTTCGATTTGATAGCCGCCGACCCCAAACTTTCAGCTGCGGAAAATTTGCGGATAAAAGAAGTTCTGCTGTCGCGCTGGGCTGGAAGGATGAATCTGGCGGATATATCGTGACAGCCGTGACTCGTAACTGGTGAACGGTTGGAACCCCGCGGTAGCGGCGGCTTAATGCCGCGGGAATGACATTCATAGTGTCATCCCCGAATGACGAGAAGGTCGTCATCCCCAGTGTAAACAGAGATCTTGTTGTAACATGCTGAAATTAAACGATAAATCTGCATTATAAGCTTGTTATATGGTATGATATGTTAGTAATTGATTTTTTTACAGTATTATAATATAGTAGTGATCTATGAGCGAACAAGTTCAAATCTATCTTAATAACCAAATATCTAAAATACCTGCGTTTTTAGACGCTTATCTCCATGATCGCAGCGGTAAATTATATGCAAAACGCCATCTTTTTGACCGTGTAATGAGCCGTGTGAACAATTTTCTACAAAATCGTTCTGAGGTGAGATTTATTGGCATTTCAGGGCTTAGAGGGGTTGGCAAGACCACCTTGCTCGCTCAACTGTCTAAAGAAATTATCTCAAAATACCCAAAGGATTTTCTTTATTTGACGATGGATGAGGTGACAGGAGTCCTTCAGAGCGATTTGTTGGAAGTTCTAACGGAATATGAAAAAATTATAGGTTGTTCTTTCGAAGAAATTAAACGGCCTGTTTTTATTTTTATTGATGAAGTTCATTTTGATGAAAAATGGACGCTGGCATTGAAAACTATTTACGATAAATCTAAACATATATTTGTTATATGTACAGGCTCGTCCGCGCTTTCTTTGCGCGCGACTCCAGATCTTGCAAGAAGAATCTTATTTGAAAAACTTTATCCGATGAAATTTTCAGAATATATTTTTCTTAAAAATCACGACGATATTGTTTTAAATCAAAAAAAGTTAAATGGTAGTGTGTCAAACGACTTGAGCGCAAAGATTGTTCAGGCTTTGTTGTACAGTCCAAGCGGAAAATCTTGTTATGAATCTTTTTTGAAGCTTGAAAAGGATATTAAAGAGTTTTGGTATGGGTTGAACGCTTTGGAAATGGAAAGATTCCTAAAATTTGGCAATCTGCCTTTTGCATTAAAAGAAACAGAGGAATTCGATTGTTTAAAATTGATTTTAGAAATTATCGACAGGATTGTTGAAAAGGATATTCCAGCACTAGGAAAGTTTAAAATTGAAACTTTGTCTCGAGCAAAAAATATTCTTTTAATGTTGGCTTCCGGTGACGAAACTAGTTTTACGAGTTTTGCCAAAAGTTTAAATAATATTTCAATAATCACTCTTCAAGATTTGTTTGATGCGTTTGAAAAAGCTGAGATTTTGTTTCGTGTTTATCCCTATGGTTCGGCTTTTAAAAAGGTGAGAAAGCCGTCCAAGTATCTCTTTATGTCTCCATCCCTTCGTTATGCATTGCTTAGTGTCGTAGAGGGGCGCAATGCTTATTTAACCCATAAAGGAAAATATTTGGAAGATGTTGTGTGTATGACATTAATTTCAAGCGCTGAGGATATTATTGTGAAATCCCTTTTTTACGATAGCTCAAAAGGTGGCGCTGATTTTATTATAAAAATTGGAGATAAAAAAATTGTATTAGAGGTCGGTTTTGGGGAAAAAGGTAATGATCAAATTTTATATACGATGAGAAGGACGAAGGCGAATTATGGGGTTTTAATATCAGAAACAGAATTAAATTTTGATAGTGAGAACAATATCGTAAAAATACCGCTGCAAACGTTTTTAAGCATATAATTTGAACAGCCGTGACTGGTGAGACAAGAAGGTCGTCATCACCGAATGGTTCTATCGGGGATCCCGCAACGACCGTGACTTGTGACTAGTGACTCGTAACTGGTGAACGGTTGGAACGGGATCCCGCAACAACAGTAGTGAGTGATACGCATATGAATAAACTAACGCACACACGACTTCCCGAATGGCTCAAGAATCGCTGTGGAAATGTCGCATCGACTCATGATTTGAAATCGCGCCTGCGAAAAAGAGGGCTCCGTACCGTATGCGAAGCTGCCAAATGCCCCAATATTGGAGAATGCTTCGAGCGTGGGACGGCGACATTCATGATAATGGGCGATCTCTGCACGAGAAACTGCAGGTTTTGCAATGTAAAGCATGGGCTGCCGCAGCCTCTCGATCGGGAGGAACCTGTGCGGGTTGCTGCGGAAATTTCAGAACTAAAACTTCGTCATGCGGTGATCACATCGGTCACGCGCGATGACCTTCCGGACGGCGGAGCAGCGCACTTTCGCAAAACTATCGAGGCCATCCGTTCGCATTCTCCTAAAACTACTATAGAAGTTCTCACACCAGATTTCGAGGGGCGTGAAAAGGAGATATCCGAGGTTTGTTCCGCTGCTCCGCAGATATTCAACCACAATATTGAAACCGTAGAGCGCCTCACGCCATCCATAAGAAGCATGGCAAGCTACCGAAGGTCGCTCTCCGTCCTTGAATTCGCAAAGAGGAATTATCCTGACATTCTGGTGAAGAGCGGAATCATCGTAGGTCTTGGTGAACGCCGGGAGGAAATACTTGAGACTCTAGCCGATCTGAAAACGCTTGGCTGCGATATAGTCACAATCGGCCAGTATTTGAGGCCTTCCAGGAAAGCGATTGCTGTCCACGAATATCTCGAACCGGAATATTTTACAAAACTGGAAGAAGATGGCAAAAAGCTCGGGTTTAAATATATATTTGCGGGTCCTCTGGTGAGAAGTTCATATATGGCGGAAATGGTTTTAAAGGAGTTCTAAAAATGGTCACTGTCGAAAAATCGATACTCATAGGATCCCCGCGCGAAAAGGTCTTTGATGTAATATCGGCCTTTGAAGAGTACCCCGAATTTTTGGATGAAGTTACAAGGGCGAAAATAATCAAAAAATCGCCCAAGGGATCAACCGCTCAGTTTACGATGAACGTGATGCAGGAGGTTTCCTACACCTTGAAATTCTCCTCCGATAAACCTGAGAAACTTTCATGGAGCTTTATCGAGGGAGACAAACTTCTAAAGGATAACCGCGGTTGGTGGGGGCTTAAATCTAAAAACAGGAAGGCTACTGAACTTACCTATCACATAGACCTCGAGTTTTCTATCTGGCTTCCGGAGTCGATGGTTTTGGGGTTGCTTTCCGAACACGTCGAGAAGATGCTGGCAAAAGTCAAGGCGCGGGTGGAAAAATGACAGCCTCTTCACCACTCACCAGTCACGGCTGTTACGGGATCCCCGATAAAAGCACTCGGGGATGACACCATGAATGTCATTCCCGCATGCTTTATACTTCTTTCCCAGGGCTGAGCTCCTTGGCATATCTCCCAAGTGCCAGAAGAGGAAAGTAGTGGCGGTATCCGTGATATCTGATGTAGAAATGCCTCTCGAATCCGGTCCCCGTATAATGCTTCTCATCCCATCCGCCCTCTGCATTGCGGTTGTTCAGAAGCCAGGCAGCCCCGCGACTTGCGGCCTTTCCCTTGGCGCGACCGCCGGCAATCAGCCCCATGAGGGCCCAGGCAGTCTGCGATGGGAGGCTGACGTTATAGCCGGAAAACTCTTTGACATCCTCGTATGTAATAGGGGATTCACTCCAGCCCCCATCTGCCCTTTGGATTGACTCCAGCCAATTCAGGGCCTTCACTATGCGCTCATCGGATGGATCTACGCCGATAGCGGAAAGGCCCATAAGTACATTCCAGGTCCCGTAGATGTAATTTACGCCCCATCTGCCGAACCATGCGCCGAAGGGTTTCTGGCGGTTCCAGATGAACTCTATTGCGCGGGCGACGCGAGGGTCATCCTTCGTATAACCTTTTGTGACAAGGTACTCGAGCATCCTTCCGGTGATATCCGGGGTCGAGGGGTCGAGGCATGCCTTGTGGTCCGAAAAGGGTATTCGATTGACGAGCTGCTGATTCTGGTTGATATCGAAGGCCCCCCAGCCGCCATCCTTGCATTGCATGGAGAGCATCCAGTCTATGCCAACGGCAACCGCCTCAGATTTTTCCTCCTCCGGAATAGCTGTCCTGTCTATGGCCGTGAGGACCTCTATCGTGTCATCGACGTCAGGAAAATAGTCATTCTCAAATTCGAAGGACCACCCGCCTGGTTTTGCAAGGGGGTTTTTGATCTTCCAGTCGCCTTTTACTGTTCTTATCTGTTTCCCTATGAGCCATCTGGCTGCCTTGAGAAGGGCGGGGTGGTCAGGAGGGAGTCCCGTCTCGAGAAGCGCCATCATCATCCATGGCGTATCCCATACCGGCGATATGCAGCACTGCTGATGTATCCTATTTCCGTCGCTTTTGGAAACAAATGGGTCCTTGCCAATCTCACGAATTTTCGACGGGCGTGCTGCAGGGGTGTCGCGAATTTCATCCGGAAGCGCAGGTATTTCAGCTGTCGCATAACGCTGTTGAAACATTTTTAGCGCCTGGAAGGGCTTTCTTATCTGCGGCGAATCGTTGTGATATCCGATGGCTTTGAATGCAAGGGCACAGTAAGCCAGCGCGGGATATATGTCCTCGGTCCTCTTTACATGCTCCCATGTCCATTCAGAACACTTTGAAATCGCATACTTACGTAGTGGACTAATAGGTATTTTGTTAAGGATCTTTAAAGCTTTATCTGTGATTAGGAACATATTTTCAATAGAGATAAGGCCTTTTTCATGCTTAAACCGAAACTTTCTCTGTTCAGGTTTATCTCTAAAGAGCTCGTCTAATGTTATGTTATTAGGAGCTTTTTTATTTTTTTTCAGCGTCATGAAAATTAGCAGAGGCACGATCGTAGCGCGCGCCCAGCTGGAGAACTCGTATATGTTAAATGGTATCCAGTTCGGCATCAGTATAAACCATGCCGGCATCTCAGGGCATGCCGACCACGGGATGATGCCGAACATGGCAAGGTGTATCTTTGTGAAAACACGACATTCCTCTATTCCGCCATTTTTGACGATGTATTGTCTGGCTTTGACCATATTTTCATCATCGGCCGGGACGCCGGCTATGCGCAATGCGAAATAAGACTCGATCGTCGTGGAGAGATCGGGAGGGCCATCGTGATAGATAGCCCAGGTTCCATCTGAACGCTGGACATCGAGGATTCGGTTTTTGATTCCTTCCTGAATTTCAGCATCGACCTCGCCGAGATAGTGCATGAGGTATATAAACTCCGCTCCGATCGTCTCGTTGGCCTCAAGGGAATACCACCAGTATCCATCCTGGCGCTGCTGGGAAAGAAATCGTTCGACGGTGGGGGCGAGTGAGGAGAGCAGCCCATCCCGCGTAAGCTCTTTAGCGTCAGCGGGTGTCGGTTCGAGATCCCTTGAAATGCTCTCTTTTATAGCTGCGTTATCCTTCATATGACAATCCTCCAATCTCGGGGCCGAACTCCTGATATCCCCGTAAAGACGTATAAGAAATATTATGTCTGGTAGCGCGGCTCAGCGCCGAAGGGTCTCCACCTCTATACCGCTCTCCTTGAAGAAACCCTTCAATCTTTCTATCAGGCGCTCCTCTATTTGTCTAACCCTTTCTTTTGATATGCCAAATTGCTCGGCGATCTCCTTTAGCGTCAGCGGAACTTCGGAGAGCAACCTCTCCTTAAAAATCTTTTTTTCACGATCACTTAGCGTCTCAGAGAACTCGGCGAACTTATCTTTAAGAAGTTGCTCCGTCTGATGCTCGGCCAGCGCTACGTCCGGAGTCGCCGCCGCCGAGGCTATAGTATCCTGCCAGCGCCCGCCTTCATTATCATCCTGTTTTCTGATCGGTGCCTCGAGAGCTAGCTCAGGCGTAGTCAGGCGCCTATGCATATCCTCCACCGCATCCGCATCTACCCCCAGCCTCTTTGAAAGCTCTACGGGTGTAGCTACATAACCCATTGATTCTAAACGTTCTTTTTCGCGTATCAGATTGTAGAAGAGTTTTTTCTGTTCCTTGGTCGTGCCTATTTTGATCATCCTGAAGTTATCTATTATATACTTTAGGATGTACGACCTGATCCACCATGTCGCATAATGAGCCAGCCTTGAGCCCTTGTCGGGCTGAAAGTGTTTTACCGCCTGAAGAAGCCCTATGCTCCCCTCTTGTATCAGGTCATGGACGTTATAGTTGGCGCTACGATACTCCATGGCTATCTTGGCAACCAATCGCAGATGTGAAATTACGAGCTGCTTGGCGGCCTCGATGTCCCCATGTTCGCGGTACCTCTTAGTGAGCTCGAGCTCCTCCGCATGAGTGAGCATCGGATAGCTCGCGACCTCCTGCATATACCTCTGCAGAGGATCGAGGGCCACCAACGATTCCACCCGCCCACATTTGGGTTTATTGGTGTTTCCTGAGCTGATCATCGGGCGATAGCTCTATAATATCAAGGAATTAGGAGCAAGATAATTGTGCCCCGTTCAATTGAGCTCTATTAGTGTATCTGAAAGGCAGGTGGCGTGGATTTTCCCAAAACTCTCCATCCCAGCAAAGGGACAGTTTCTGGACTTGGAATGAAAGCGCTCCGGATCTATTACAACCCTCGCACTCGGATCGAAGATCGTGAACTCAGCCGGCATCCCAACCATTAGGCCGGCTGGTGCGCGACCCATGACCCTGCGAGGGCCGCTCGTAAAAAGTTCCAGGAGCCTTTTTAGATCCAGGAGGTCATCGCTTACAAGCTTCATGCAGACGGGAAAGGCACTCTCCATCCCTATAACGCCAAATGGAGCAGAGACCAAATCTCTTTTTTCGAAGTCTGCATGCGGGGCATGATCGGTTGCTATCGCATCCACCGTGCCATCGAGTATGCCGTCGATTAGGGCGAGCCGGTCTGCTTCGGTTCGAAGCGGAGGGCTCATCTTTCCATTTGCTCCCAGGTGCAACACGTCCTCTTCGGTGAGGATTATATGATGCGGGGTAACTTCGCAGGTTACGCGGATTCCCTCCCGCTTCGCCATTCTCACATAATCCATTCCCTCCGCCGTGCTTACGTGCCCAAGATGAAGGCGCGCCCCGCTTTTTCTGCAGAGCTCTATGTCCCGCCTTATTACGGAATTCTCCGCCTCGCGGTCGATTCCTTTTACATTCAGTTGGCGTGCGACAGGGCCGTCATTTATCGCCCCTCCAGCGGTGATCTTGGTATTTTCCGGATGAGTGCTGATGACAAGCGAAAGCTCTTTCGCAATTTCCATAGCGCGCAGCATGATTCCGTCATCGTCGACGCTGCGCCCGTCATCGGAGATCATTTCGATCCCCTCCTTTTTAAAGGATGCAAGGTCGGTGAGTTCGCTTCCGGAAATAGCGCGCGTAATCGCCGCAACTGGGCTGACGTTAGTAAGCGCTGCCTCACAGGCACGCGAATTTACAAGACGGATAGTTTCAAGAGAATCCTGAGCGGGTCTCGTGTTCGGCATGCAATAAATTTTTGTAAATCCACCTGCAGCCGCTGCCTTGCTTCCGGAAAGGATATCCTCCTTGTACTCAAAGCCGGGTTCGCGGAGATGGACATGCAGATCATGAAACCCGGGAGAGAGAAATAAGCCGGAAGCGTCATAGACTCGCAGCTCCGGCTTCGGGCGCCTTCCCCCTATTTCGGAGATCACGCCATTCTCGATAAAGAGATTGGCAACCTCGTCCAAGCCTATTGCGGGATCTACGAGTCTCGCACCTACGATTGCGTCTATCTTCCTCTTTTGTAAATCAGGTCCCATAGGGCTCCGTTATCTCCTTATCTATTCCGAATATCTTGGCGATCAGTGCGACGCGGGTCCACATGCCATTGCGTTCCTGCCGCCAGTATTTTGCGCGCGGATCATCATCCACTCTGATATCAATTTCCGTCCTTCTTGGCAGAGGGTGCATGATAATGGCGCTCTTTTTCAGAACCTTCATATGCTCGTATCTGAAGTGAAATTTGCCGTAATCGACTCCCTTCGACTCGCCTTCCGTATCATATTCATCCTGAATCCTCGTCATGTAGATCGCGTCGGCTTTCGGGATGACGGATTCGAAATCGTCGGTTTCGGAATATTTCATATTATTCTGATCGAGATATGACCTCAGATCATTTTCTATCCGCAGCGTTTCCGGAGATACGAATATAAGTTCGGTATCTTTGAAGTGTCGCATTAGACGGCTGAGCGAGCGCACAGTTCTTCCCCTCTTAACATCGCCGACCATCACTATCGTTTTTCCATCTATGTCGCCTCCGTTTTTCCCGAACGAGCGGCGAAGGGTGTAGATATCCAGAAGCGCCTGCGTCGGATGTTCATCCTTCCCCGATCCGCCGTTGATCACGGGAACCCTCCTGGGGGTCCTGTCCAGAAGATCCGCTATGGACTGTGCAAGCCCGGCCTTTGGTGAACGCATGATGATCATATCGACGTAGCTGCTGAAAGTCCGGATGGCGTCTTCCGCTGTTTCCCCTTTCATTTCGGAGGATGTGTTTGAATCCCTGATTTCGGATGTCTGCATGCCGAGTATTTGGCAGGCATTCAAAAAAGAGAGGAAGGTTCTGGTCGAGGGCTGTGTGAAATATAGCATTGCCCTTTTTTCCGACATCAGTTTGCGCAGATAATCGGCGCCTCGCTTTGTCCTGGAAATCTTGCGCAGGTTGTTGGTTATCGCATAGAGTTCATCCAAAAACTTTTTGTCGAACTGGTCCGAGCGTAAAACATGGAATATTTCAGACATCAGATCATCCTTTCACTATGACTTCGTTGATGCCGTCGGTGCTATGAAAGCGAACCTTCACATTCTGAGTAGCGAGAGTTTTTATGGTTTTTGCGGCATAGTCGGCCTGTATGGGGAGTTCGCGCCAGCCCCTGTCGACCATGACCATGAGCTTGATGAATTTCGGTCTGCCGATATCGACTATGGCGTCTAGAGCGGCCCGCGTCGTTCTGCCTGTGTACAACACATCGTCCACCAGGATGACCCCCCTCCCGCTGATGGGAAATTGAAGCTCGGACTTCTTTACGACCGGCTGGTATCCCACCTCGCTGAGATCATCCCTGTATAGATTTATATCGATGCTGCCTACATCTACTGGCTTGTCTCTGAGGGAGCGTATCTTTTTGGCGAGCCATTCGGCAAGGGGAACACCGCGCGTTTTTATCCCTACCAGTGCGATGTCGTCCAACCCATCCGCTACTATCTTTCTTGCGACATTGAGTATCGCCCGGTCCATCGATGCCTCATTTAGTAGCAATTTTGCGTTGGCCTCTGCCATATCCCCCCCTCGATCCCTAAAAAAAAGGCCTCCCGAATTGCTTCGGAAGGCCTGTTTGGTGCTATATTTTTTTCCTCTCCATTTGTCAGCATCCCCCAATTTTGCGGGCCGTTAAGCCAGATAATGAAAAAATAGTCAATGAAAAGTTAGTGTTTCTACGGAATGGTCGAAACAGGATCTCTGTAATTACTTCAGGAATTTCTGAAAAGCTAGCTGCAACAATAACTTCGACCATGGACGATTGACCTCTGTTTTTCCCAGTCACGCTTGTTACGGGATCCCCGATTACACCACTCGGGGATGACAAGCGCATAG
Organism: Myxococcales bacterium; assembly: GCA_012513515.1. Taxonomy (NCBI): domain Bacteria; kingdom Pseudomonadati; phylum Myxococcota; class Myxococcia; order Myxococcales; species Myxococcales bacterium. Next base: position 32,090 of record JAAZCA010000014.1, read on the forward strand.
TTTTTAGAGGTGCCCTGAATTTGCTGATTTCTCAGAGATTACTTAATCCATCTTCCAAACTCGCGCCATCTTATGCCGCCGTGATCCTTGTCTATGGAAAGCCACACGAACATCGCCTTTCCCTTTATATTTCCATCGGGAACAAAACCCCACTCCCTGCTGTCGGCGGAATTATCTCTATTGTCACCCATCACGAAATAATATCCCGGAGGGACAACGAGATCATAGGAGTTCCTATCCAGATATCTCTCGTACTGGACGATATGATCTGAATCCCCAGCCAGTTCATTATAAAAATCGAAATCACGCCAGCCTCTTACGAATGGGATTGCGCGCTCTGCCGAGTTTTTTACTAGGAGTTTTCTTTTGTCCCCGGGATATTCCTTCACGCTCAGCTTGTGTCGGGGCAGGTTTTCTCCATTTACCGAAACATCCTCGCCATAAATTTTCACCCTGTCCCCCGGCAGGCCGATAACGCGTTTGATGAAATCCTTGCTCTCATCTTCGGGATATATAAAGACGAGGACATCCCCGCGTTTGGGCTCCGTAAACCTAAAAAAACGATGCCTGGTCAGTGGAATTCTAAGACCGTAGATGAACTTATTCACGAAGATATGATCCCCGATGGAAAGGGTCGGTATCATCGACCCGGATGGAATCTTGAATGCCTCGATCCCAAAAGATCTTATAAAGAGAGCGGCGATAACCGCTATGAGTAGGGCCTCGAAGTACTCCCGAAATGCCCCCTTCTTTTTCTGATGTTTAGGATTAGGTTCTGCTGACATCACCCCTCCAAATAACGTCTTTTTACTTCAAGTAATGCTTTAATGTATCGTCCCCTGCGAGCGGACGAAGGGAAATCCCGTTCATTCGACCTATTTTATTTTCAAAACGCTCAAAAAGGCTTCCTGTGGAATATCGACGCTGCCGACCTTCTTCATCCTCTTCTTCCCCTCTTTCTGTCTTTCGAGGAGTTTTCGTTTTCTTGTGACATCGCCGCCATAGCATTTCGAGGTAACGTCTTTGCGATAAGCCTTGACCGTCTCCCGGGCAATTATTTTGCCACCTATCGCAGCCTGTATGGCGATATCATACATCTGTCTCGGTATCAGGGTTCGTAACTTTGATACAAGCTCCCGTCCTTTGTACTGCGCATCATCCCTGTGCACGATTACCGAAAGGGCGTCGACGGGATCGCCGTTGATCAGGACAGTGAGCTTTACAAGGCGCGCAGCCCGATAGCCGATGATTTCATAATCCAGCGAGGCATATCCCCTTGAGACCGATTTGAGATTATCAAAAAAATCGAACATCATTTCGGAAAAAGGCATTTCGTACTGGACCATAATTCTCTCGCGGCCGAAGAACTCCAGGTTTTTCTGTTCCGCCCTTCTCTCCTGGCAGAGCTTCATTATACCTCCGAGCGAATCGGATGGAGCGAGTATGGAGGCCTTGGCGTAGGGCTCTCGAATCTCTTCGATATTCTGAGGCTCGGGAAGCTTGGCTGGGCTATCGACCATGATCTTTTCACCTTTGGTCGTGATCACTTCATATACGACCGTCGGAGCGGTTGAAACAAGCTCGAGGTTATACTCTCTTTCAAGCCTCTCTTGAACTATCTCCAGATGCAGGGACCCGAGAAAACCCGCTCTGAATCCAAAGCCAAGGGCGGTTGAGCTTTCAGGTTCGTAGCTAAACGCCGAATCGTTCAGCTTCAACTTTTCGAGGGCCTCCTTCAATTCGTCGTATTGCCCCGGATCCGCCGGATAGAGCCCTGCGAAAACCATGGCCTTCAAGTCCTGAAATCCTGAAAGGGGTTTTGATGCCGGGTTGGAAGAGAGCGTAATCGTATCGCCAACCTTGGTATCTTTGACCTCTTTGATTCCGGCTACCACTATTCCCACCTCTCCGGATTTGAGAGCCTCTACATCTCGAAGATGGGGATTGTAAATGCCGAGGCGAAGAACTTCGAAGTTCTTTCCAACGTTCATGAGAAGAATCCGTTGGCCTACCCTGATTTCGCCGTCCACTACGCGAATCAGTGCGACGGCACCCATGTAGCTGTCGAACCAGCTGTCGAATATGAGCGCACGCAGCGTCGCTTTCTCGTTTCCCGTTGGTGGCGGAAGATGCTTCACTATCGCTTCAAGTAGATCCTTTATTCCTTCCCCGGTTTTTGCCGAAACCGCAACGGCGTTGTCGGCAGGAATAGCCAGAATCTCTTCGCATTGTTCCTTGGCGGATTCAACGTCTGCGCTTGGAAGGTCGATCTTGTTTATCACCGGCACTATGGCCAGATCGTTGTGCATTGCCAGAAGGGCGTTGGCAAGCGTTTGCGCCTGTACCCCCTGAGTGGCGTCTATGACCAGGAGAGCTCCGTCACAGGCTGCGAGCGAGCGACTGACCTCGTAATGAAAATCCACATGCCCGGGAGTGTCTATGAGGTTGAGTTCGTAGGATTTGCCATCTTCTGCGTTGTACGTGATTTGCACGCTCTGGGCCTTGATAGTGATTCCGCGTTCACGCTCCAAGTCCATCTTGTCCAGGAATTGGTCCATGTGCTCGCGCTTGCTGAGCGCACCGGTATGTTCAAGGATTCTGTCGGCCAGCGTCGACTTTCCATGATCTATATGTGCGATGATGCAAAAATTTCTGATGTGCGATTGGGACATAGAAAAGTCACTGCTCGTTCAAGACGACAAGAGCCTCCACATTTTCACGCGTTTGAAGTTCCTTCAGATAATGGGCGGCATCCTCCCTGTTTTCAAAACCACCAAGTCTGACCCTGTACCACCGGCCTCGATCCGGTATGTCAGCGATCATCATGTAGGCCGGATACCCCTTCCCCTTCCAACGCTCGACGATCTGGGTTCCTTCCTGCATGCTTGGGTAGGAACCTATCTGAACCGAGTATCTAGCGTTGGAACCCGACTTCACCCTGATCACGCTGGAATCGTTTGTCTGGGCAAGGTCCGCAGATGATATTGAACCGGGTTGTTGGGCCGGCTGAACGGCTGCAAGTTCTTCGGCAAAAGGCTGCTGTGCCGGAGCGCTTTCGATGACCTTGGGAAAATCCTGTGAAGGATCGGGCTCTGCCTGCGGCTGATCCGATATTCTTTTTTCTATAACGACGGGCTTTTCAGCGCGTAAACTTCTGTCCCCCGATGCACCATCTATCATCTGCCTTATACGTTCCTTGAGTTCAGGAGTCTTAGCTTCTTTGATGAGTTCCCTGGCTATTTGTTGTGCCTCCGGATCGCTGGTGGTCAGCACCTTCGGCTTTTGAAGATCCTGAGCAGTCTCGGAAATTTCATTTTCAGCATCAGCACGGAGCGTGCTTCCATCCATTCCCAAAAGCTCGCGTCCATAGCGCGCACCGAGGTAAAAGACGAAGAATATCGTAAAAACTTCCATGACCAGCAACGCGAAGAACTGCCCAAATGTAAAACGGCAGAAGAAACCATCGCTTCCTGCTGCGCCATTTTCCTGTTTTCTTCGGTTTCTGATATAATCAGACATCTGCTTCCTCCATCCGCTTCATTTCAGAAGGCGCGGAAATTCCGAGAATTCTCAGGGAGTTTTGTATCACAACCTGTATGTTTTTCAAGAGATAGAGCTTGGCCAGCGTTCTCTCCGCATCGGTGCTGATGACCCTGTAGCGTTCATCCCGCTTTCCCTGGCTGTAATAGGATTGGAACATCCTTGAAAGCTCGAGCAGATAAAAGGAAAGCTTGTGCGGCTCGAGTTCCTCGGCGCATTCCGATATGATGTTCGGAAGGGAGGATGCCATCCTGGAGAGCTTTATTTCTTCGGGAAGATCGAGCTTTGAAAGATCTACTTCTTCATTCGAAGGTAAAGTGAAACCGGCCTCTTCAGCTTTTCTGAATATGCTGCATATCCTAGCGTGGGCGTACTGTATGTAGAAGACCGGGTTGTCCGGCGTCTCTTTTTTAGCGAGATCCAGATCGAAATCGAGCTGGGCGTTGTGGGATCTCATCAGAAAGAAATATCTGCAGGCGTCCCTCCCGACTTCATCTCTGACATTTTCCAGGGTTTCGTAAGTCGCGGACCTGGTGGACATCGAAATCGATTCCCCACCGCGCATCAGATTGACGAGCTGTATGAGGACGACGTCTAGATTTTTCGGATCATATCCCATGGCCTCCACAGCTGCCTTCATCCTTGCGACGTATCCGCCGTGGTCCGCCCCCCATATATCTATAACTCGGTGAAATCCGCGATCGAACTTGTTTTTATGGTAGGCGATATCGGCTGCGAAATATGTGAGTGAACCGTCAGCCTTTCGCAGCACCCTGTTCTTGTCATCTCCGAATTTCATTGTATTAAACCAAAGCGCGCCCCCCTCTTCGTAGGTATGTCCGTTCTTTTTCAAAAACCTGAAAGCGCTGTCTATCGCAGAGTCGGCATGCAGGTTATTTTCGTGAAAGTAGGTATCGTGGATCACGCCAGTTTCGGCAAGGTCGCGCTTGATCCTGTCCAAAATTTTCACTCCAGCATACTCCCCGCAGTACATTATCGCATCTTCTTCTGTCATCGAATCTATCTTGCAGGAAGCTTTCTCCTCTATCTCGGTCGCTATCTCCGCTATGTATGAGCCTTGATAACATTCCTTTGGAAATTCGACGCTAGAACCTTTTTTTTGCAGGTAGCGCAGATAGACCGAACGCCCGAGGGTCTTTATCTGGTTGCCGGTATCATTCACATAATATTCCTTCGTAACCTCGTAGCCGGCCGCCGAAAGAACGCTGGCCAGAGCATCGCCGTACACCGCGCCCCTGCCGTGTCCTATGTGGAGCGGCCCGGTGGGATTTGCGCTCACGAATTCTATCTGAACTTTTTTTCCCGATCCCAGGTCAACTGATCCGTATCTCTCGCCTTGAACCGATATATCCCTCAGCATTTCCAGATAGACTTTTGTATCGATCTTAAAGTTGATAAAGCCCGGGCCCGCTATTTCAACTTTCTCGACGCCCTCCGTACCTAGCGGGATCTTGGCTGCAATTATTTCAGCCGCCTTTCTTGGGGGTATTTTGGCGCGCGAGGCTACGACTAGAGCTATGTTGGTTGTAAAATCTCCGTGTGCTTCGGACTTGGGAACGGAAATTTCTATTTCCATCTTGCCGTCAAGGCCTGACAGAAGTCCTTCCTGAACGGATGAAAGGATCGCAGCTTTAACTAGTTCTCTAATTTTATTTTCAAGCATATCATTCCTCGGTCGGACCAAGCATCAGGATCTTTATTCCGTCCGGATGTAAATACTTTGAGGCTGCATCTTCAACATCATCTTTCGAAACGCGGGCTATTCCTTCGTAAGCCTTGATCCAATAGTTTGATGGATAACCGTAAAACATGAAGCGGGCTCTGTCAGAAACTATCTTGAATGAACCGTCCAGTTCGAAAATCGAGGAGGCTAGTAGCGATCTCTTCGCCAGATCCAGCTCTTCGTCAGAGATCTCCCCGTGCTTTGAAAGCTTTTTTATCTGTTCCTTGGCCAGATTTATCGCAGCATATGCGTTGTCGGCCGATGTGCTCATCTTGACCGTGAAGAGACCGTAGTCGGTCGCCTGCGATATCCCGCCCGACACGCTATAGGCCATCCCCCTCTTTACGCGAATCTCCTCGACGAGCCGACTTTTGAACCCGCTGGACCCGAGTACCTGGCTAAGGAGATAGATCGAATACCAATCAGGGTTATGCCGCTTTACCCCCAGATGCCCCATCCTTATGAAGGTCTGTGTTTTGGGCCCTTTCACCACCCTCAAATCCGGAAGGAATGAGGGCTTCAGCTCTGGCACATTCGGGAATTCCACCTTCTTGCCGGATTCTTTGGGAAAATATTTTTTCAACTGTTCAACGAGATCTCGAGTTTTGAAATCCCCGGCAGCGGCAAGGATCATATTCGAAGGTACAAAATAGCTGGCGTGAAAGTTTTTTATATCCTCTTCCCCTATCGATGTCAGCAAATCCGGATCCGGCCTTCTGGCCCACGGGCTGTTTTTGCCGTAGACGAGCTGGGAAAAGAGTATCGATGCGAAGAGATTGGGTTCGTCCTTGTCGCGTCTCAACGACTCCGCAAGCTTGTGCCTTGCAATAGCGACTCTGCCTTTGTCAAATCTGGGTTTGAAGAGGAGATCGGAAAGAAGTCCGACCCCTTTTTCCATGTCCTCAGAAAGTATTGCGAGATATACCGAACCGCTTTCGGTTCCGATTGAGGATGATAATTCTGCCCCCATTGAATCAATAAGCAGATCCAAATCTTCGGGCGAAAGTTCACCGGCCCCCGCGCTTCTAACTGCGGAGCCGGTGATTGAAGCCAGTCCCAACTTATCGGCAGGCTCGTAAATGCTGCCTGTTTTTATGGTGACCTGAATCTGTATTATGGGCAGAGACCGATCTTCTTTGATAAAGCAGGTCATGCCGTTTGGCAGAACCACTTTATCTACGGAGGGAACAGTCATCTTCGGGAGTTCTTTTCCTTCCAACCCCTTCAAATATTCCGAATCGGCGGCAGCTCCACCTGGGAATGCGATGGCTAGAACGATCGCGGCAGCTATGGCTATGTAGAATTTTTTTATCATCTGGATTTCACCCTCTCCACGACTATCCTGTCATCTTTTGTCATGAACTTATTGGAAACCTTTATTACATCTTCAGGGGTGACCGCTGAGATCATTTCCGGATAATCCGCTAAAATCCTCCAGTCGCCAAATACTGCATCGAAACGTCCAAGGGCCATACCGAGCGATCGATTATCATCCAGAGCGAACATGATCTCTGCAAGCACCTGTTTTCTGACTCTTGCCAGATCGCCCGCAGATGCCGGAGAAGTTCTTAAAATTTCAATTTCTTCTTCGACAGCAGAAAGAATTTTTTTGGAAGGAACTCCTGTAAGTGGTTCTATCCACAGTATCAAGAGATTGTCCAAACGCGAGCCCGGATATCCGTTAGAACAGGAAATGCCTCTGGCAAGTTTTTCATCGTAGACAAGTTTTTTTTCCAACCTGCTCGATCTTCCTTCGCAAAGAAGAGAGGTGATGACGTCGAAGACATATTCATCTTTATCCGGAAGAGTCGGCTTATGATACGCAATCGCGATGGAAGGCTCCGAGTTGAAGGCAAATCGCTCGTATGTCCCGCGCTTCCACTCCCCAGAGTGAAGAGGTGCTTCGGGCAAGGGCCTTCGTTCGTAGCCGCCGAAGACCTTCTGAATTATTTTTTTAGCGTTGGTAATACTCACATCGCCGACTATTATACCGACCATATTCCCCGGGACATAGTAGCGACGATGAAATTCTCTCGCGTCGGCTATCGTCAGATTTTCTATGTCTTCCATGGATCCTATCGTCGAAGATCTGTAAGGACCGTCCTTGTAGGCGGCTCGAAGGATCCTTTCAGCCATCTCTCCGTTCGGATTGTTTTCTGTGAGAGACCTCCTCTCATCGGCTACAACATCTCGCTCTATATAGAATTCGCGAAACACGGGATCGAATACCATCTCGGCAGCGACCCGCGCCCAGAGTTCCAACCTGTTTTTGGGCATGCTGGCATAGTATGCTGTCATGTCCTTTGAGGTAAAGGCGTTGATTTCGTTCGCCCCGTTTCGCATCAGTATTTCCCAGACTTCATTTTTTAAGCGATACTCATCTGCTTCCTTCTCGAAATTTTTTATCCAGAGATCGATCTGCTCAATTTTCATCCGATCCGGTTTTTTGGAGCGTTCCTCCTCCTCTCGAAGTTCGCCAAGATCCTCAATCATCCTGAGCAACGGTTTTTCCTGATCATAATCTTTGGTGCCGAGGCGCGTCGAACCCTTGAATGCCATGTGTTCGAACATGTGGGCGAGCCCGGTTTTGCCCGGCGTTTCATTGAGACCGCCCACCCTGAGGATCACCGCACCAAAAAATACGGGAGCGCCGGTACGCCTGACTATGAGCCATTTCATACCGTTTTTTAGCTGTACCTCATGTACCCTCTGGGAAAGATTGGAGGCTTCCGCTGAAAAAGCGAAAAAAATGATAAAAACCGCAGCGATAAATCGTAAAAATATGCGCATAACTCCTCACTTTTAGCGTATCTCGGTAGCAAATTGGACGTACCATAACAAGTGAAATATATAGCTATTCATAGATATGAATTAACTTAATATTTCATATATCATCTTGACTTTATATAAAATATTTTTAAAATATACTTAAATTAAGCATAATTAAGTATAAACTAAGTCTGCTTTTGCTTTGATATTTCAATGACTTATTGCCTGCTTGGCACCCTAAGGCCGCCAAAGCTGATCCTAAAGGGGGATATATGGATCCAGCTCTCAAGGCACTTTGTATTGAAGTTTTAGACGGCGATGTTGACGGGGACGAATTTGCCACCCTGCTGATGGAGACCGGGGTCGATCTCGACGATTTTGAGTGGAATGTAGCAAGCAGGCTTCTCGAGCGCGGTGACGTCATGAATTTCCTTACCAGGCGTTATGGATATACCTTGCAGTGACCCACCCTTACCTTTCTCAATGCACAAAAACAGTTTTGATCAACGGGATAAGTTCTAAGTTTTCAGTGAATTAACCTTCGAAAAATCAGCAAATTCAGGGCACCTCCAAAAGCCATGCGCTTGTCATCCCAGCAACAACCGTGACTGGTGAATCGTAACTGGTGAACGGCGGATCAAAGATCAGCGACAATGGACCATTGACCAGCTACGATCGGTGGTTTTTGTCGATGGTCAATTGTCCATTAGCTTTTCAGATATTCCTGAATTATTTAGATATGCGATAGCCTTATAGCCGAGCTTGGCTGCCAGAAAGTCGCATGCGTGGAGATTCGCTATCGGCGCGAGCTCGACTATGTCCATCCCGACCACAGTCTTTTTTGCAAAAAGTTCATTCATGAAATCTACCGCATCGTACCATCCTATTCCTCCCGGCTCCGGAGTTCCGGTGGCAGGCATGAGAGAGGAATCGAATCCATCCAAGTCGAAAGTTATATAGACCTCTTCACTCTTGATCGAGTCGAGTGCTTTTTTGATCCAACCTCTGTCATGATGAATCTGATGGGCGTAGAATATCTTGTACTTTTTCTCCCGTGCGAGTTTTGCCTCCGGTTCAGAGAGATTGCGTATGCCTATTTGTATGGCATCCTTTACGATTTCCCTCACCCGAGCCATCGCGCATGCGTGGTTCATCTTCGATCCTTCGTAGGAATCGCGCAGGTCAGCGTGGGCATCGAACTGAACGACAGTCACATCGGGAAACTTTTTCTGGACCGCCTTGACAACTGGAGGGGTAATGGAGTGCTCGCCGCCAAGGAGGAGCGGCCACTTGTCGTCGGCCAAAATCTTTGAAACCGCTGGCGTGATTAGGTCCCCTATCCTCTCGTGACTTATTCCTGAAAAGTCAAGGGGAGGAAGGGTTGCTACGCCGATTTGATAAGGTTCGCATCCTGTCTGTTCGTCATAGAGCTCGACCTGCGTTGAAGCATCGAGTATCGCAGCCGGTCCCAACGCAGTTCCCTTGCCGTAGCTCACGGTAGCTTCGTATGGAATCGGAAGAACCACCACCTTCGACTCTTCGTAGGAAGGAGAGAATTCATTATTTCCGAGATATCTTATCATCTACTGTTCATGGAACGAATATTGCGCCGGCAATAACTGTGGTCCAAAGGCCCTTCGGATCCGCAACCGCTGACTGAGTGACGTTCATGGTCCTGACTATTTCGCCGGAAATTGTCCACGTTCCCTTTCTGTCGTTCCAAGATTTATCTGGATCGAATGGAACGCCAAGGACGGTCGCTAGCATCTCGGCGGCCAAATCCTCAGCATAGTCGCCAGCCTGTTTTTCATTCTGCCCGTAGGCATGATGTTCAGAAAGATAGCCATGATTGTCCGGATTCTTCGGCGTTGAAAGTCCGACCGAAGCCGCAAGCAAACGATGTGGTTCATTTGTTGCGATGTCGGAGAGGACGCAATAGACAATCTGGCCGGGGTTCAGCTGATTTACTCCCTCGTTCCTGCTTATGATCTTGCAGTTAGGGGGATAAATGCTCGACACGCGCACCAGATTGAATTGCGCTATTCTTGCATGTCTGAGAGCCATTTCAAAGCTCTGAAGTTTTTCGCGATGTCTGCCGACTCCCTTGGTAAGAAAGACCTTGTTCGGAACAAATGCTGACATTTAAAACCTCCCTTCAAAATCATCCTGAAAATTCGATGAGCGCAGCTAACACATATGGATAGGTGAAACAAGATAAAATGGAGGATCATGTAAAATATTTTCACCGAGAGATCGCTCACGGCTTTTACTGGATCCCAAGCCGCCTCGCTGTAGGCGGTGTGATTAAAGCACTCAAGGCAAGGGGGAATAAAAAAGGAGCCTCAAGAGGCTCCCTTTTATGTCTGCATCTTCGAAAAGAACTACTTCCTGGTCTTTCTCCTCGGGGACGCCTTCTTCTTTGCTACTTTTTTCTTCTTCACTACCTTTTTCTTCTTTGCCACTTTTTTCTTCTTCACTACCTTTTTCTTCTTCGCCACCTTCTTTTTCTTCGCTACTTTCTTCTTGCAAACCATTTTCCCCCTCCTTTGCAAAAAAGGTTGTAAATCAAGTACTTCTGCCAAATCCAAGGTAATTATATGGATTTACAGGGAGATAGTCAAACAGATTTTATCAAATTATATTCAATTTAGCTTAATTATGTATATGAGTTCTCAAAGAGGGAATTTTTTTGTCGAACTTTTTTCATGGCAAGCGCATCAGGAATTGCGTTTGCGGGAATTTTGAGCTGCACGATATGATAGATGGAAGGGCGGCAAAAAAATCACTCCGACTTCAATTTTCTAAGAATTCTGAGGGCGGCGCATGCGGCCCCGAATCCATTGTCGATGTTCATGACTGTAATTCCTTCGGAACAGCCGTTGAGCATCGCGAGAAGTGCGGTAACTCCTCTGAAACTTGTGCCATAGCCTACGCTGGTCGGAACAGCGATGATCGGAGCATCGATCAATCCTCCAAGCACGCTCGGCAAAGCCCCTTCCATCCCGGCAGCAACGATAACACAGTCGAGTTCCCGGATGGAGGGAATCGATTTCAGAAGTCTGTGAAGTCCTGCTACGCCTACATCATAAAATCGGCTGGGCTCGGAGCCAAAAAATTCGGCTGTCTTCGCGGCTTCCTCTGCCACGGCGATATCGGCTGTCCCGGCGCAGACTATCGCTAGACGCCCCGAAAGCTTCTCGATGCCTCTGTTTATGATGGAAAAGGTCCTGCTCCGCTGATCTATCATAGCGCGTGGAAATCGCTGCGAAACCTCGGAAAGAAGTGAGGGGGCTGCGCGAGTCGCGAGGAGATTGGAGCCTTTTTCGCTCACTGATTCGACTATCTTAAATAGATCTTCGGTCTGTTTCCCCTCGCAGAATATCACCTCGGAAAATCCGTTCCTTAGAGGACGATGAAAATCGTGCTTTGCTATCTCAATATCCGAGTAAGGCATCTCGCGAAGGGAATCGAGAGCCGCATCGACAGATATGCTTCCAGCGGCGACTTGTTCTATGATCTTTTTTATATCCGATCTGTTCATCCCCTGCTCCCCCCGGTTCTATAGCCGATGATATCGAGCGTTATGAATTTCCAGCCGAGGCGTTTTAGCTCTTTATGAACGAATTCTCCGGCTTCAATACAAATTCCGAATTCGTCCCGCCTTATTTCTATTCGCGCGAGTTCTCCGTGGTGCCTGACTCTGACCTGTGAAATTCCCAGCGAGCGAAGAAAATCTTCCGCTCTGTCGATTCTCGACATGAGTTCGGGGCTCAATGAAAGGCCGGTCGGAATTCGCGAGGCCAAGCATGCAGAGGATGGCTTCTCCGCCGAAGGGAGTGAAAACTCCCTGGCCACGGCGCGTACATCTTCCTTTGTAAATTCACAATCTATCAGAGGGGTCACCACGCGCGGATTTTCCTTTGACGCCTGATACCCCGGCCTGTCCCCTCCCAAATCTTCAAGATTCGTCCCCTCGACGAGGAGATCAAGTCCAAGGTGATCGGCGAGCTTCACGAAAGCGCCGTACAGATTCTTTTTGCAGAAATAACATCTGTCGTCCAGGTTGGCGATAAATGCGGGATCTTTGAACTCAGTTGTTTCTATGATTCTCAGATCGACTTTAAAGTCTGAACAAAACTTTTTAACCTGCAAAAGATCAGAAGATGGGTAGCTCGGAGATATGGCTGTTGCAGCTACAAAGTTCCCCGGAATTGTCCTCCTCGCGGCCTCCACGAGGAGCATGGAATCGACTCCTCCGGAAAATGCAACAACGGCGCTCCCAATCTCCCGGAAGCGCCGCATGAGAAGATCTATCTTTTCGGCTATTTTTTTGTTCATGGTACAGCGTTCAAAAGGCACTGGCGAAGCTCGCCGACCGTCTCAGCGATATGATCAGCGCCCGCGCTCACAAGCTCATCCTTGGTGCCATACCCGTAGGAGACACCGATCGACTTCAGCTGGCATTTCTTCGCCGCCTCGATGTCGATTCCCCGATCGCCTATTACGAAGGCATCCTTTATCTTTTCCTTCGCGCAGATATGTTTCAACAGATCACCCTTGTTGGAATTTTTTCCGCCGAGATCGGCACCGTACACCGAGGTAAACATCGGCCTGATGCCCAAGTGATCGAGGACCATCTCGCATGATACCTGCGGCTTTGTCGAAGCGATGACCAGCGTGCCGGCCTTGGATGCAGCCTCGAGCAGGCCGACGATCCCCGGATAGAGGCGGTGCTCCGCGATCCCTTCTTTGTGGAAGCGCTCGCGATAGGTCTCGACGCACTGCTTTATGAAGCGCTTGTCCTTTCGCTTGGTGATCTCTTGGAAGATAGAATCGAGGCTGAAACCTATATAGCGCTTGAGCCGTTCGATTGGTACGGACTTTACGCCGAATTTCTGAAGGGCGTGATTTATGCACCTTGGAATCGCAGTGCCGGGGTTTACCACGGTTCCATCCAGATCAAAAATGAAGTACGTCCTCTTTTTTGTATTCATAGGGCGGGCCTTATATATGAAGTGGCGGAGCACTTTCAAGCTTAAACTTCTATCTAATTGATATTTATGACATATTAGCGTATTTTTAGAATCCAGCCGGCGTCGAAAAAATGGCCATATTCAGCTAAAATCGTCAAAATTATACCACCACCGACTAGGCCTATTAAGATAAAATCCCTGCCTTTTTATGCGGGGGTGGGTAGTTTGATTGATCTCAGCAAGACCATCACCTTCTACCCGAGCCCTCATCGCTCATATTCGCTTCGCCAGAGCAATTGTGTACTCCAAAACAGCAAACTCCAACTGCAACAGAGGTATGGGAATACCCTATCTCTATAAAAGCTACCTATTGATTTATTTCCATAAATGTGAGAGTTAGCCGCGCTCAGGTTATTTAAACCCGTCTGCGAGGATTCAGATGAATCTCAAGAAGATATTTACGGCGGGCTCGGTGACGGTCGATCTGCATGGCGGCAACAAGCAGGAAATTATCAGGGAGCTGATGCTCCTAATGGTGAGCTCGGGCCGGGTCAGATCATCGGATCTCGAAGGCGTAATCGACGCTATCGTAAAACGCGAGCTGCGCATGTCCACTGGCATGCAGGATGGGATAGCCATCCCTCATGCAAAGAGCAAGGCGGTCAAGAGTCTCGCTGCGGTTTTGGGGATCAAAAAAAACGGCATCGACTTCGATTCCATCGATGGAAAACCTTCGACCATCTTCATAGCGACCCTTTCGCCGGAAGAAAATCCCATCCCACACGTTCAATTTTTGGCTGAAATTAGCAAGAGGCTCCGAAGCGCTAACTTCAGAACGAACCTAATCAACTCGAACTCGGATGAGGAGCTGCTCGCCAACCTCATCGAAGGCTCGAAATGACAATCGAAAAGAACAGGCCATGAAAAAAACTTTATTTTTTCTTTTGCTTCTCATTTTTCCACCCCTCCTCCTTGCCTCAGACGGTTCGACCAGTTCAGATATGGGGGAGAGGATGACGCGCCTAATCCTCGAACTCGCTCTCATCATAATAGTGGCGAGGGGTTTTGGATATTTCTTCACAAGGGTTCTTAAGCAGCCGGCAGTGCTTGGCGAGCTTTGCGCAGGAATGATCATAGGTCCCTATGCGCTTGGATCACTTCCCCTGCCATTTATAGGCCCGCTCTTCATGCCCCATCACTCCTCGATTATTCCTCTTAGCGCCGAATTGTATGGAATCGCGACACTTGCCTCCATAATTTTACTTTTCCTTGTCGGTTTAGAAACGGACGTAACGGCCTTTCTGAAATACTCCGTTGCTGGAACGTTCGTAGGAATCGGCGGGCTTTTATTTTCATTCATATTCGGAGATCTGCTGGCAATCTTCTTCGGCGTCGCCGACAGCTTTCTGGATCCGAAGGCGCTTTTCTTGGGAGCGATATTGACAGCAACATCGGTAGGAATAACAGCCCGAGTTCTCTCCGATCAGAAGAAGCTCGATTCCCCTGAAGGCGTTACGATTTTGGCAGGAGCTGTCATCGACGACGTCTTCGGCATAATAGTTTTGGCCATAGTCGTCGGTATCAGCAAGGCATCCGGCATGGGAGAAGGCGACATAGAATGGAAGAGCATATCGATGATCGCGATCAAAGCCTTCGGATTCTGGATAATATGTACCGCGCTTGGGCTTTTGCTCGCCAGAAAGATAACGAAGGTACTGAAGTGGTTCAAATCCACCGACCTGATCGCCAGCCTTTCGCTGGGCTTGGCGCTTTTGCTCGCCGGCCTTTCGGAATTGGCGGGTCTAGCGATGATAATCGGCGCCTACATAGTGGGGCTTTCCTTGTCGCGCACGGATCTGGTCAACGAGGTGCACAATCACCTGAAGGGAATTTATTCCATACTGGTTCCGATATTTTTCTGCACGATGGGAATGCTGGTCGATTTTCAAGCGATGAAAGGAGTAATTCTCTTCGGGCTTGTGTATACAGCCTTTGCCTTTGCCGGAAAAATATTCGGGTGCGGAATCCCAGCGCTTTTCATGGGTTTTAACTTAAGAGGGGCTGCGAGGATAGGAATCGGAATGCTTCCGCGTGGAGAGGTCGCTCTTATCATAGCAGGTATCGGACTTTCATCCGGCATAGTCGGACCTGAGATATTCGGCGTTGCCATTATGATGACGCTTATGACGACCATCGCGGCCCCGCCGGCGATGATGAAGGTATTCAAGGGAGACTCCGGTCTCAGAAAGCCCCTCACAGCTGAGGAAACACAGCTTGAAAAAATCACCATCACCCTTCCCAATGCCGATATCGCGGAGTTCGTGACGACAAGGCTCGTAACGGCCTTTCGCAATGAGGAATTTTTCGTGCATAGAGCCGATTCTCGCCTCAGACTATTTCAGATAAGGAAGGATGACATAGTCATGACTTTGACTCAAAGGGGCGGCGTTATAACTGTAGAAACAAAAAGCAAATATGAGTCTCTGGCGAGGTTCGTCATGGCAGAGGAAATGCTGGATCTCGAAGGGGTCTTTGAAGCGATAGAGGGGATTGTCTGCGCAAGGAAGATAAGCGCCGACCTCATCTCCGGTGCACTAAATTGGAAGGCCTGAAAATGAAAAATCAAACCTTGATTGAAACTGTAATGTCCAAAATTCCAATTCCTGAAACCGCAGCAAGTGCCGGTCTATTTCTGGTCGCCATTTTCATCAGCAGAGTTTTTGGAAAATGGTTGGAAAGGAGGCTGGCAAGGTCGCAGAGTGAGGGTTTTATTGGCGAGTTCTTAACCAAGGAAAAGAAACTGCTCATACACAGCATCAGAATAATCGTATGGTTCGCATTTATCGTATTCCTATCGATGATATGGGCGGATTACATCGAAAAAATATTCTCCTCTGCGAAGTCTTTGTACGCTCCTATCATCAAGGGAGTAGTAATCGTCGTAATCGCACTGATGCTTTACAGGGCGATACATCTTGCCACCGAGATTTTGCTCTCCCGCCTCACCCCGGTTGCCGAGAAAGCGACCCTTCGCGGAAAACAGCGAATGAACAGCATCAGCCAGATATTCCGCTACGGATCATCAGCATTCATATTCTTCGTTGCCTCGCTGATGCTCCTTGAGACATTCGGAATCGATCTCAAGGCTATACTTGCGACGATAGGAGTTGGAAGTCTCGCGGTAGGCTTCGGCGCGCAGAGCCTTGTCAAGGATGTAATCGGAGGGGTATTCATACTCTGTGAAGACCAGTTCGGTGTCGGAGATATCGTGGACATAAACGGCGAAGGTGGTTTGGTTGAAAGGATGACATTGAGGATCACGCAGTTGAGAAATTCGGAAGGAACTCTCATAACAGTTCCAAACGGGTCGATAGTGAATGTCAAAAACTTCACCAACGAGTGGTCGAGGGTTGACTACAAGATATGCGTTGCGCTTAAAACGGATCTGGAGTTTGCGATCAAGGTGCTTTCTGATGAAGCCGAAAAATTAAAAAACGATATGCCTGAAGATATCACGGATAACCCTGAAGTTTTAGGTGTGGATGAGTTTCAGGACTCCGCTGTGGTTCTGCGCCTGTGGTTCAAGACGGCTCCGCTCAGGCAATGGGTGGTTCGGCGAGAGTTTAATAAGAGGGTCCATAAGCGTTTCAAAGAGGAAGGAATTAGCATCCCCTTCCCTCAGAGAACTCTCTGGGTAAAACCCGAGGGAATTACACTTCCACCCGGTGCAGAAAAATAGAACTCGGATAAACTTGACAGGAAGCGGAGGATGGTATATCCGCCTACCTCCATATTGCGGGGTAGAGCAGCCTGGTAGCTCGTCAGGCTCATAACCTGAAGGTCCTAGGTTCAAATCCTAGCCCCGCTACAAAAAGCCTCCAGTCGATCGGCTGGAGGCTTTTGATTTTCTGAATAGAAAGCATATCCGATCTAGCGCATTATCAGAGCAGGAGCTCTCATAAATGACAGCGATGAAGCGATAAAGGGCTGAGTCAGTCCGATCATTGCAGAGCTCGCCATCCCCGTCCCGCCTTGGACTGGACCCGGGATGGGCGTGCCCTGCGGAGTCTGCATTCCGAGCGATTGAAGTTTTGCTGGAATGGTAACCTGAAATTCGGTCCCTGCGTTGAAAAGTCCATAACTCTTCAAGTGTTTGTAGGTCATTATCAAGCCGGCTTTTTCGGCCAGTTCGTGGGCGGCCTTTAGCTCTATGCCAAGGCCTGGTGCCATATCCGGACGTTCTCTCTTCCCTCCCATTGCGGAGGCAGGGTCCCTAAAACCGACACCGTTATCCTTTACAGTAAATGTCAGGTTGTCATCGCTGACCGATGATGAAAACTCAACCATCGCATCGGATCCACGCCTCGCAGGATCCGAAAAATTGATGGCGTTATCCAAGAGGGTATTCAGTATTTTGAATAGATCAATTTGGATCTCCTGAGGAATCGCTAGGTCTGTCTCAGCAGTTGTCATCTCAACCCGCACTCCAAGCTTCTTCGCCAAATGGTTCTTGAACCCGAGGACCTTACTCATCATTCCGCTCGCAGTGCCCATACCATGGTAAATGCGCAGCAGCCTCAAAGACCAGCTCTGGCGATCCTCATATGAACGATGGAGCCCTATCTGTTCGATGAGAGAAAGGTTTCCATCTACTTGGCGGAGTGCCTTTTCCATATTTGTTTCCGTGGCGAGAATCGTATGGAGCCAGTTGGCATTGAAGGTCGGATCCGTAACGAACGCACTGGCAAGCTGATTCACCATCCCCCGAAGGCCCCGATTCGCATCGAGCAGCGCTACAACGGCCTCCCTAAATCTTTCAGTTTCCTTTCTGGCGAGATCGAGCTCTTCTTCCGTTGGGATCCTGTCCACAGGAAGAAAATGTCCGGCCAGAATAGATGGAAGATTTTTTTCAATCACCCATATCGTCTTTTGATAGCTGTGCAGAATCTGCTCGGCATCTGAAAAGAATCTTTGATGAAGTGCCGCCACCGTCGGTGCTCGTTCTCCTCCCATAAGGAAAGACAGATTGACCGACTGAAGATCGCTTGCTTTGTCAGGATGTTCAGATTCCTCCAGGTTCAAAAGAAAATTATTCAGCTTCTCCTGCGTGGAGGCAAGCAGCCCTCTAACAACGCCCCACTCCTGAGAAACATTCTTTTCTGCACTTTCTTTAATCTTATCTTCCTCGGCGATGCTTTCACCTCGGTATCTGGAATATATTCTGTAGAGACCATTCCAGAATGCTTTTAGCCTCCCGCCGGTTCCCCTGGCGTTACGAAGGGCTTCGATCGCCCTGAATGCCTCATCGACCACATCGCGAGCCCCCTTCGGCCTGTTGAAAAATCTGATTATGATGGCGACCAAAAAAGCTCCAAGCCCGCCAAGCGTACCCCATATCCAACCGCGGAACTCCTCTATTTTTTCGTGATACTTAAGGACTCTGCGATTGCACTCTTCATTTATCATGATGAGTCTTTCCATCCGCTCCTTGCAAATCGGCCTTTCCTCATCACTTACATCGGCACAGAGCCTTTCCCTTTCGGATTTACCTTCGAGGATCCTTTTAAAGCCTCTGCATAGTTCAACCGCAGGTTGGCGCTCATCAACCATAAAATCCGGGATGAAGCTACGCATCAGACTATATTCCTGATCGATATTGAAATCTTTCGGATTGCCCATGCAATAAGGGGCAACGAGAACTCCGCCACAGAGGTGCCTGCTATAGAATTTTATTTCCGATCCGGGTATCTGGGCCGACATAATGACCTCCCTATGCTACCCCCGCCCGAATCCTAATAGAAGTCGTATAAAATTTTCAAGGGATTATTGAAAAAAATGAGGATTTCGTCAAATTTCGTTACAAACTCCGTCAGACGGAGCAAAATTTAACCCTCCCTTTCCCTCTGGTGTAGATTTAAAGCTTAGAATTAAACTATCAAAATAAGTATTTGTTATATATTGCTTTTTAAATATTTTATCCCTTATGGAATCGACTTGCCCTAAAGAGCAGGCCCTGATATTAGCACGGGCCAGTCAAAGAACAGGAGAAGGCAAATGACACGATCACTCAGGACCCTGAAGGATATCACATCGCAGGAATTCACCCAGATACTGGAGAGGACTGGAAGGGTTAAAGCTGCCATAAAGAGCAGGAAGCCAATAGGAAGTCTCGACAATCGGGTCGTCGCCCTTCTCTTCGAAAAGCCCTCGACGAGAACCCGAGCAAGCTTTGAATCGGCCATTGCAAGGCTCGGCGGAACCCCGGTTTACCTCCCTTCTGCCGACCTTCAGATGAAACGCGGCGAACCGGTCAAGGACACTGCACGCATGTTCGGCAACTATTTTGATGCTATCGTTGCAAGGGTTTACAGCCACCAGACCATCCTTGAATTGGATGAATTCGCAGGAGTACCTATAATCAACGGCCTATGCAACCTGGCACATCCAACACAGGCCATCTGCGACCTGTTCACGGTAAAAGAGGTTAAAGGCGACCTGAAGGGTTTGACGCTGGCCTACATAGGCGATGGCAACAACGTCTGCCATTCCCTTCTCCTTGCCTGCGCGCACGCCGGCATGAACATCAACGTCGGCTGCCCTGATGCATACGGGCCAAAAGAGGAATTTGTAAATTATGCGAAGGATATCGCTCAAAAGAGCGGTTCCAAGATCGCTATAATGAGCGATCCGCGGGAAGCGGCTTGTAGCTCCGATGTTCTCTATACCGACACTTGGGTGAGCATGGGTGAAGAATCGGAGAAGGAAAAGAAGTTGAAAGATTTCCAGGGATATCAGATCAACAAGGAACTTCTGGGACTCGCCAACAGGGGCGCAATAATCATGCACTGCCTGCCCGCTTATCGTGGGTACGAAATAACCGAGGAAGTGATGGAAGGACCGAACTCCGTTATCTGGCAACAGGGCGAAAACAAGATGCACGCCGCAGCCGGAGTCCTCGATTTCTTCTTCGGCAAATGATCACGGCCAAATTCTTTTCATCTTCTGCGATCAGAATTTTCTTCGTATCCCTCCTCGTTTAATTCCCTTATTATGGAATCTATCTTTTCCTGTGATAGAACGTCGGAGGCGACGAAAGATTTGGAATAATCCTCAATCCTCCTCTCGTATATTCTGAGAGCGCTATTTCTGGCGACAAATTTACCAGAGGCGGCACCTACCAGAGATTCACACATCCCAAGAATAAGTTTTCCCCCCGGGTTCAGGCATTCGCAGAGTTTTAACTGGGTTTCCTCCTGCAGCTCCTTATTGAAGTATATGAAGGTGTTTCTGCAGAAAATTATATCGTTGAAGCGAAAGGGCCTATCGGTAACCACGTCATGCCGTTTAAAATGCACCATCTTCCTGATGGACGGCGCAACTTCAAAGTCATCGCCGGATTTGATAAAATATTTATCACGACGTTTTCGCCCTATTTCCTTTAAATCAGAAAATCCAAAGACCCCCGCCCTCGCCTTCGTTATCGCCGAGATGTCTATGTCGGTGGCGACAATGGAACAGGAGATTTTTGAGCCTAAACCTTCTATGCAATCAGATACGGCTATCGCTATGGAATATGGCTCCTGTCCGGTGGAACATCCGCAACTCCAGATCCTTATCATCCTGTGTTTTTTTGTCAGTTTTTCCTCGATGATGTTGGGAAAAACTACCCTCTCAAGCTCATCGAACAGCTCAGGATTTCTAAACATCCCGGTGACGTTTATTGATATCGCATCGAGCAGCTTTGACTGTTCGGAGGGATCTGTTCGCAAGCGTTCGGCATAGTCAGAATACTTGGAAAGCTCAAGGGCCCGCATCCTGCCGACGATCCTTCGGTTTAGAGTTCCTTCCTTGTACAGGGAAAAGTCGAACCCCGTCCTTTCATGGATGACCTTCAGTATTTCGATAATATCGCTGTTCAAAAGACACCGCCTGTCAAATTGCGCCATCAACGCCGAGAGCCACCATTATATTCTTGAAAGATTCCGCGTCGGGCATGAAGAGAAAATACGTCTGCAGCTTTTCACCTTTTATCGAAAACTCGGTATCCACAACCAATATATCATCAACATCTCTGCAAAATTCTGCAAGGATGACATCTGAAAGAGCTCCTGCCATGTCACTGGCATACTCCGGAACTGATTGCATTACCTGGAAATTTACAATCTTGGATATCGCGATCAGATAAGATCCGGAAATGATGCTCATCGTTTCTTTGATCGAAGATATTCCCACCTCATCGCAGGAGGATGAACTACCCGGCGCTCTGCCGCTCAAGATATCGGCTAGGGAAAGAACTGTCTCATAGTCAAAGGTCATCATCATAGCGCCCGATATTCCCTCGCTAAGGCGCATGTACACCGCAGATATGGCGGACTCCGCACCGCCGAAAATTTCGGTAAAATCGGAGATATTTCGCAAACGCACGGAAGGAACAGAAAGATCAACCCGCCTTTTCAGAAGGGAGGAAAGTGCCGTAGCAGCATTTCCAGCGCCTATAGTCATGACCTCTCTCAGGGCATCAATTTGGGCGGAAGTTATCGATTTTTCCATCTCATCTCTCCTGTTAAAAATAATTAGCGATTAGACTTCATAAAACGACTGGCTATATTTAGCAATTCCTTGCCGTAAACCGGCTTATCGTCTATAGCCAACACAGCCCATTCAGATGCCATCAATCCCCCGGCTCAAGCTTTAAGAGAATAAAGCAAGGTATCCACTGAATCTTTGGAAGGACTAAAAACAATATATGCCTCTATTTTTGCGTCGAGCTGCATAAATTCGGTCTTTATACATATCACCTCATCCATCCCCTTTCCAGAGGTCTTCAATGACAAAGATATATCCGACAAGTTTCCTCTGAAAATATTGGGGGAAGTTATGTTAAATTTGAGACCTGCCAGTTCAGAGAGCGAATTCAAGTAGGCAGCTAAAACGATATTGCCCACCTCTGAAATAACGGAGAGTTCGTAAGCATTAACATCTTCCTTGCCGCGCTCTTTTAGAACTGGCATGAGAGAAACCAGATGCCGCGCATAGTCATTTTTCATAAAAAATGAAATATGCCCGCGTATATCTCCGCTTATGCCGGTATTTAAAAGAAGATACTCCGATAATTTATCCATCGATCCTGCGAGGACGTCTATCGCCATGACCTCTACAGATGGTATGGCGATCATTATCTTTCTATTCATCAGCTTGGACAGGGCTATCGCTGCATGACCGGAACCTATGTTGGCAGCTTCAGAAAGGGCGCTTTTCTGCATCTCAGTTAAGTACATATTCAGGCATCCTCCTTGATTGGAATTGTAAAATAAAAACAGGAACCCTTTCCATACTCGGACTCAGCCCATATCTTACCCCCATGTAGCTCTACAATCTCCTTGGAAATCGACAAACCGAGGCCGGTGCCGCCGGGCTTCCTTGTCGTCGAAGTATCGAGCTGTTCGAATTTTCTGAACAGCCTGTGCATGTTCTCTTTTTTGATTCCAATTCCATTGTCCCTTACCGATACGACCAGCGAGTTCTTGAGCTTGGCAAAGACCTTTGCATCTCTAAGAAAGGAAGGAAATTTTCTCGAGCTCGAAAGAAAAGTTGAGATATCAATGGAGCCTCCCTCTTTGGTAAATTTTATTGCGTTGCTCAGCAAGTTAACCAAAACTTGGGAAATACGGTCACGATCGAGAAGTGTTTTTGGCAGTTTTAGATTAGCATCGTATTTAATATTTATGTTCCTCGTCGTAGCCAGAATCTTAATTGCACCTGCAACTTCCGCAATCAATTTGTTTATATCCGCACTAACCAAATTAAGATGTAATTCCCCGGTCTCTATCCTCGAAAGATCGAGCAGATCGCTTATAAGCTGAGCGAGACGGTCTATGTTTCTCATCGCTATAGAAAGAAAGCGCTTTTGGGGCTCCGACGCTCTCCCTGCTGTCTCATCCTGAAGCAGCATCACCGACTCTTTGATGGCAGTAAGAGGAGTTCTGAGCTCATGAGATGCGGTGGAAATAAATTCAGATTTCAGCCTGTCGACTTCTCTCGCCTTTGTAACATCCGAGATCAGGATAACCCATCCGCTCTTACGCCCAAGCACATCGGCCATAGGAGTGATGGTCAATTCCATGATAACTTCCACATTATTCCTGTCGAACCTGATCTCCCTTCGCGCTATACCCTCCAAGGATGAAAAGTCCTTAAGGATGGAATAGATCTGACCGATCTTGACAGTATCCCATATCGGAAATCCGTATTTAAACTCCGTTATGCCGAGCAAATTTTTTGCAGAGGGATTGATCAGCGTCAGATTATATTGGTTATCTATCGCTATCACACCTTCAGCCATGGCATTGAGAATTGATTCCAAACCGATTTTTGAATCCGCAAGGTGCCTCTTTACGCTATCATAGTCTGAAAACATCGCGAGAACCTGCGCGAACACTCCAATGACTACCATATCATCGTCTGATAAGAAGCGGGAATCTCCTGTGGATATCAGCAGATAGCCGACTGTTCTGTCGGCTATCCTCAGCGGGACCACCCTCTTGTTTTTAAGAGAAAGCCTGGATGAATCGCATTTCCTGAGATTTGTGGATATAACGTTGAGAGGGAATCTCACATCCCTGTCAAGTTCTCCAGCATTGCTCTCATCGAGAATAGAAGCGTGTATCGATTCGACATCTTTGTCTGATGGTTTCGAATCGCAGGCAAGTATGAGAGTATCCGAGTGTTCATTTCGTGTGAATATTGCAAAGAGTTCGACCGGATATGAATCCTTAAGAATCTCAAAAACAGGTAGAACTACATTGTTGATGTCATACCCGGAAGAGAGGACCGTTGAAAGTCTGTTTATGAGACTGAATTGATCTACTTTTTTTGCCTTTTCCCTGGATAGGGCGACATCTACAAGCAGCTCCACTGCGTGCGAATCCACTATTCTGGTTTCTTTTGGAACGATGGAGTAGAGAGTCTTCTGATATTCTCTGGAACCCGAGAGCTCCATTATTACATCGATCTTCTCTTTCCCTACGAAATCGAGTATATTGGTTCCGGTTTTTACCCCTCGAGCATCCGCATTTATCATAGCCTTGGAACTTTTTGTCGTATCGCAGAGCCCAACGACTTCAACGGAATCTATATCGAGGAGCATGTCCAGAAGGAACGGTACTCCGTCGCCGCCACCCACAATAAGAATCCTTGACTTTGAAGCGGATGACATTTTTTTCAATTCCCCCTGTTATGCGGTCGAGTTTTCTTGCAAGTTGTTAATCACCACTTCACATACTGATTCACAGGAACATCACCATTTGTAGCAACACCGACAATGTTATGCCCCTTCCGCTTCCTAATTCAATTCAGAGTGAGAACGTCAACAACGAGGGCGATTGAACCGCTGCCTAGTATCGTGGCTCCGGCAATGCCCTTGACCCCCTTGAACTCTTTGGAAAGTTGCTTTATGACTATGTCCTGTTGGTTGAGCAGCCTGTCCACCATCGCTGCGTATTTGCGCTCTCCGTCGTCAACTATGAGAGCGTAACCCTTTGAAGATTTTTCACATGGTGCATCGGCGACTGACAGTTTGGTGGAAAGAATTTCATTTATTCGCATGAGAGGAATAACTTCTCCTCTATGCACTATGGTTTCGGCATTTTCTATCGACCTAATATTTAAACTGGTAACCGGCGCTATTTCAACCACGCTGGATATTGGAAAAGCAAAAAATCTCTCTTCAACACCTACTATGAGAGATTTTACAACGGCAGTAGTGATGGGAATCTTCATGCTTATCTTAGTGCCAAGATGCGCTTTGGATTCTATCAGGATGGTTCCGCCGAGCATCTCCGCTTTATTTTTTACAACATCCATTCCGACGCCTCTGCCCGATATCTCCGAAACGGATCTTGCAGTGCTGAATCCTGGCATGGCTATTATCATTAAAATTTCGTCATCGGACATTTGAGAAAGCTGCGCCTCAGTGGCAAGCCCCCTTTCTATTGCACCCATCTTAACGGCTGATATATCCACCCCTTCTCCATCATCAGAGACCGATATGACCACATAGTTTTTCTCACGGACAGCGGACAGCATCACCCTGCCTTCCTCCGCTTTTTTATTTCTTTTTCTTTCTTCAGGTTTGGCAATCCCATGATCTACCGCATTTCTAATCAAATGAATCAATGGGTCGGCTATTTCATCTAAGACCGCTCTATCGAGCTCTATATCTCCACCGATCATTTCAAACCTGATTTTTTTACTCTCTTTCATCGCAAGATCCCTGACGACCCTGGGAAACCTGTCGAAAATCTGTGCGACCGGGACTAGCCTCGCCTGCATAATCTCGTTCTGAAGGTCATCAACGAGTCTGTTGAGCGGATCTATGGAAGCTTTAAGGTCGGCCTCTCCAAGGCGATCGGCTATTTCTCCAATTCTCAGCTTCGCTATCGCGAGTTCCTCCACCAAATTCATCAGTCTGTCTAGCCTCTGCACATCAATCCTGACACTGGAAATTCTCTTTATTTGCTCAGCTTGCTGGCCGGTTTTTTTTCTAGCATCTTCGACAGAGAATTGGCTCGAAGAATCATCATAACCGTACCAGTCATCTTCCACGGGTATTTCGTAAACCTCCACCTCGGCAATTTCCAATATATCGGCAACCCTCTCCTTTACAGAGTTGGGAGGTTCTCTGGTTATAAACACACATCCAAAGGAAAGATCGAATTTGTCAGCTTCAATAGACTCGCTGTCCGGAAAGGACTTTATCACCTCTCCAACCTCATGAAGAGTTCTGAAAACCATGAACGCCCTGACGTTTTTCAAAACACAGCCTTTGTCGAGAGTCACCTTGACATGATAGCAGTTATATCCGTCTCTTTTCACCCTGGCCAGGGTCCTCTTTTCAAAAACATTGAGGCTTATATCTTCGGATATTTTTTCTTCCTCAAAAACATGCTCCTTCTTGATGGAGGAGTTAAGAGAGTTGATCAGCGAAGCGACATCGCCATCAAATGCCTTGGATTCAGCTGTAGCTGCCACCATTCTTTCAAGGGTATCGACGCATGAAAAAAGAGTAGTGATTTCTTTTTCATCCAGAGCGCTCTCCCCGTCCCTCACTTGCGAGAGCAGATCCTCCATCTTATGAGAAAGATCTGAGATGTCGTTATATCCCATGCTGGCGGAGATGCTTTTTAGCGTATGAGCTGCGCGAAAGATCGAGTTTAACGCCTCTACGTTGGCTCGATCTTTCTCTAGAATCAAAAGGCTCGAATTGAGCAGCTGCAGAAGCTCATCCGATTCCTGCAGATATATTTTTTTGTATTCCTCTTTCCCAGACATGGCCCGTTTACCTCAAAATTCGATGAATTTCCTGTGCTATCCCACTCAGTGGCAGAACTTTGTCCGCAAGATTCGCAGATACCACGCTCTTAGGCATTCCATATATGACCGAACTGGCTTCATCCTGGGCTATCACAACGCCACCTGCGCTTTTAATCGCCGACGAGCCCAAAGTCCCATCGCTTCCCATTCCTGTCAGTACTACTCCAACCACCATGTTAGAAAAAGAAGCCGCGGCAGACTTCATCGTAAAGTCAGCACAGGGTCTCAGACCGAAAACAGGAGGTGCATCACTCAGGGTGATTATCGGTGTTTGCAATGTACCGGATATTTCCAGATGAGAACCACCCTTTGCCACCACCGCCTCTCCAGCGTGCAAAATCATTCCGTTTGCGGCCTCACGAACTGATATCTGGGATATTTTATCTAATCTTTCAGCCAGGGACTTTGTAAATCCTGCCGGCATGTGTTGCACAACCAGGATGGCAGCGGGAATATCTTTCTCGATGGCAGGCAGAAGTATAGCCAAAGCCTGGGTTCCGCCAGTTGAAGATGCTATAATGATAATTCTTTTCATGTGCTCGACCTTGCCGGTTTTTTTTGCAGCGCACTTGCTAGCTTCGGCATAGATGAGTTTTAATTTGTTCACCGGGACCCGGGCGGCGTTTTTAACCTTGGCAAGAATATTTGCCGCAACTTCATCGATATTTAACGAGATCACACCGCTTGGCTTGGTCACAAAATCCACAGCCCCGTACTCCAGCGCTTTCAAAGTTTGTTCGGAGTCTTTGGCCGTAAAAGCACTAATTATCACGCACGGAGTGGGCATTTCGCTCATGATGTAGCCAAGAGCATCAAGGCCGCTCATCACCGGCATCTCGATATCAAGGGTTATAACATCAGGTTTAAGTGAATTGGCGCTTTCGATGGCTTCCTTACCATCCTTTGCAACGGCGATAACATTTATATCAGGATCCGAAGAGAGTATCTCCACTATCTTCTTGCGCATGAAAGCGCTGTCATCCGCAACCAAGACTCTTATCTTACTTTTTTCTATCATTGATCCCCTCTGTCACTCGCCTATGACACGAACCACTTCTTCGATTAGGACTTCAGGCCGAAACGGCTTTATGATGAAACCTTTTGCACCAGCCTGTATTGCTTCAACAACCATCCCCTGATTGCCAAGGGCGCTGACGACGAGAATTTTTGCATTTGGATCGAATGACATTATTTCGCGGGTCGCCTCTATACCGTTTTTATCGTTCATGACTATATCCATGGTGATGATATCCGGACGATGTTCCCTATATTTTTTCAAGGCGTCATCACCGCTCACCGCCTCTGCAACGATCTGATATCCATGTTTCAGCAAGATATCCTTGATCAGCTCCCTCATAAAACTTGCATCATCGGCAACTAGAACCCTTTTTTGCATACGTCCTCCGCCAATCAGGTGGTTTTGTCTGCGGCATTTATACTCTTTATTAACATCTGCAAAGTTTTCGTAAAAAACAAAACCGAGCGCCCGTAATTGCCACCTACATCTGAGGCCACCAGAGGTATTCCAAGGTCATCCAAAACTGCCAGCGCAGTCTCATAGTTCCTGGCGCCTATGCCAGGCGCCGAACTCTGAATTGAAGGAAACATATTTGCGCCGCCGGCGATTTTCGCCCTCAGGTTAAGGCGTTTTCCTCCAATTTTTAAAATTCCATCCACCAACTCTCTAATGCCGGAATCGACGAACTTCGAATTCTTGTGACGGGCGGAAGATCTGGCTGCTGATCTTTCCGGCAACATAGCATGCAGAAGCCCGGCTGAATGCGCCACACAATCATATATAGCAACGCCGAGACAGGAGCCCAATGCCTTGGTTTCAAGAACGAGAGGAACTCTCACGACAGCGCTCTCAGCTATTCCGACAATAACATTTCCTTCAAGAGTCATCTCAAATGATCACCTTGCAAGTTTTTCGACTGCAGCAAGAATTCTGGCGGATTCGAAAGGCTTTACTACAAAGTCTTTCGCGCCAGCCTGTATTGCTTCAACAACAAGTTGTTGCTGCCCCATGGCGCTTACAACCAGTATCACCGCGCGTTCATCGGATTCGATTATTTGTTTGACCGCATCAATCCCATTCATTTCGGGCATTATGATATCCATCGTAACAAGGTCAGGTTTTAGCTTCGTGTACATTTCAACCGCTTCCTTTCCGTTGGCGGCCTCTCCAGCTATGCGATGTCCGGCTTCCTTGAGAATATCTGAAAGCATCTTCCTCATGAATATTGCATCATCTACAATTAAAATATTCATTTTCTTCTTAGTCATGACGCCCTCCGGTTTCATCCTTTCTACTGGTTCTATCTGTCGGCCAATCGGACAATCCTATGAATTCATACATCCTGGCGAAACAGAAGTCGGCGAAGAGGCGCCTTGCCTCATTGCTGATATTTTCAAATGCAATGCCATACTCATGTCGTCCAGTGGAATTTTCCGATGTGCGTACTATACGCCCTCTTATCTTGAGAGATTCTCCACCTGAATCTCCGAGTAATATTTCAAGGTCTATCAGAGAATCGGATGGAAGATCTTCCTCAGCAATGAGGAGACAGCCTCCTGCGCTTATATTACCCGACTTGGCAGCGCGTTTCTCCCCGCCTCCGGAAACGGAATAAAGAACCTCGATGGGTATATCGAGTCTTGCGCTCTTCCTTCGTTCACCTTCGCTGTTTCGGGAATCGGTCATTTGGAATCTGCCTTTTATTGTTCCGTCTGCACTGGAAGATGTGCGCTCTCTTCCTTGCTGAGTATGCTACCAGCATCCAGGACAATGATGAGCCTATCCTGAAACTTACCAACACCCTTTATGAATTCCGCATGGACTTTGGATTCAATCATCGCAGGAGTCGGCTCCATATCATTTAAGGGCATGCGAATAACCTCTGGTACCTCGTCCACTATTAAGCCTATTTTGCTATCCCCAACTTCGACAATTATTATTCTGGCGATATCCGTTCTTAGCGAATTTTTGATGGCGAAGCGTTGCGCCAGATCCATAACAGCCACTATCTGCCCTCTCAAGTTCAGCACCCCGGTTATAAAGTCGGGGGCCTTGGGCATGGGAGTTATTTCCTGCATTCTGATAATTTCCCTGACTTGCGATATGTCCAAAGCAAACTCTTCATCAGCAAGCCTGAAGACCACCAATTGGAGCTCTTCGGATACGGATTTATTTTTGTCATTCATTTAGTTGCTCGCTTTTTATAAAGTTTGTGAGTTCTTTTTCGCATGCCTCTTCTGAGGAAGAGCGTCTTCAGGGCCGGTAGAATCAAGTCTGAATTGTCCCACCATATCTCGCAAGGCTATACCCATGTCAGCGAGTTCTTGAGCGCTGGAAACAAGCTCTTCCATAGAAGCGGTCATCTCCTCCGATGAAGCGCTCGCTTCTTCAGTGGCTGCGGCGGTCTCTTCAGCTACCGAAGCTATATCAGAGACGGCTTTAGCGACCTGTTTTGCGCTGGAAGCCTGTTCCTGGTTAGCAGAGGAAACATCTTCCACCATCGCAGCGAGCCTTTCAGAACTCTTCACAATCTCAATAAGCCCTGAGCCGAGCCTTTTGGTGATCTCGTTTATCTCTTCCGCATCCTGGGCGGCACCCTGTATGCTGAGAACCGCGTCGCCTGTATCCTGTTGTACATCTTTTATGAGCTTTTCGATCTCTTCGGCAGATTTAGCGGATGCCTCTGCAAGTTTTCTGACTTCCTCTGCAACGACGGCAAAACCTCGACCATACTCACCAGCCCTTGCTGCCTCTATGGCCGCGTTTAAGGCCAGCAGGTTTGTCTGATCTGCAATGCTGGTTATCACGTCCACTATTTCTCCTATCTGATCGGACCTCTCCCCGAGTTTTTTTACAGAATCAACAGATCTCCCGACAATCTCCGAGATTTTAGTCACCTTCCGTTGGGTTTCTGTAGCAGCTTCGCTCCCTTTTTGAGATATCTTGAGAGAACCGGCAGCCTCGTTTGCAGCATGCTGCGCGCTAACTGAGACTTGACTTATAGCAGCGGACACATGTTCCATCACCTTTTGAGTTTCATCTATTCTCTGCGCCTGCGACTCGGTTCCTTTTGATATCTGCTGGACGGTAGATGAAACCTCTTCCGTCGTGGCATTCATCTGCTGAGCGGTCGAAGAAAGCTCCTGTGAAGAGACGGAGATTCGCTCAGAAGTCCTCAGGATCTGCGAGACCATCCCTCGCAAAGTGGCGATCATATCCTGTAACGATTTTGAAAGATCCCCTATCTCATCGTCGGTTTTTTCATCAGGAGAGACAGATAGGTTCCCAGAAGCAACCTGTTTGGCAACCAATGACATCCTTATCATCGGGCCTGCAATTATGCCTGAAAGGTAAAGAGCTGCGAACGCAACTGCGACAACCGAAAAGACCACGATCAGGATGACCCAATTCCTGAGAGCGAAGACAGGTGCGAAGGCCTCGTCATAGTCCATCTTTGATATTATATGCCACCCGAAATCCGTCGCAAAGTTTTCACCGAGCCCAAGAGCCCGATAGCTTTCGATGACCTTGTTGCCCTTATAATCTTTCGCTATCAGATTTCCGCTGGCATTTTTAATAGCGGATCTTCCAGCATCGGTATCGATTTTTGCTTTCAAAATTCTAAAGGCATTGTCAAATCTCGAATCGCTTCTCACTAAAAGATCATCGCCTATCAAGAGCGATTCTCCAGTGCGGCCCAGACCTGTAGCATCATTGACAAGATCGTTTATCCTATCCGTTCCAACCTGAAACGCGATGACGGCTATCACGGACCCATCGGAAGCCTTAACCGGTACCCCCACAAAAAATGCAGGCGAATTGCTGGGCGCGTAAATTGAAAAATCTTCAAAAACCACTTTTTTTTGTTTAATGACCTTTGACCAGAGCCTCGCCAATCCAGAATTACTTAAACTGCCGGTCGTAAGATTTGTTCCGAGATCACTTTCCCTTGTATATGTGTGCATCACATGACCATGCGTGACGCACATAAAGAACATATCGTAGTAACCAAATGTCTTAGAATAAAAATCAAAAAACGGCGCGATCTCGGCTTGTATTTTTTTATATTCCTCCGTAGTGATGTCAAAAACGCCACCATCCCTTGCTCCGCTCGAGTCGTGATATCTATTCAACCTTTCAAAGGCCAATCTCGTATTGCCGAGCTGCGCCAAAAGCGTGGCATTAGCAGAGAGCTCCTCGAAATAATGCAAGACCAACCTCCCTTTTAATTCATTGATGGAGGTAAGCTCCGAAAAAATCTTTTTCTCCAAAGCATTTCTTGAATTTGAATACGCAAGAACGCTAGTGACGAGAAGAGGAAGCAAGGCTATCAGAAGAAACCACACGAGCAGCTTTCCCTTCAATCCACTTAAAAATTTTCTAGTACGCATCATCCCCCCTAATTTTGGCTGAAACCGCTACCCGGATTTACCCTTTCTGAATATCCTCAGATTCGCATCGCTGAGATCAAACAAACCCCTCATTTCATCAGGTACGCTCTCCACAAGTCCCATTACTAAATATCCATTATCATAAAGTTTTTCAAATATTCGTCGCATAACTAAAAGCTGTAGATTTCTTTCGAAGTATATAAAGACATTTCGACACAATATCAAATCAAAGATTTCAGCCCTGAGCTCCTTGGTAAGGTCATGGCGCACAAAATTTACCGATTTTCTGAGTTTTTCAGGGAGCGACCACCCCTCACCCTCCTTCGGCTCGAGATTTTTTCGGCATAAAGCGCGAAAATCTTCCCGCAAACTTACAATTTCCGAATCAGCAATGCTGAAAGTTCGGGCATCTTCAATTGAATTTTCATCTATATCCGTGCCTAATAGTTTTATTCTATCTGGATCGTAGGAGCTGCCGAGGATCTCCAGGAGGAGGATCAGAACGGAATATGCCTCGCGTCCGGTTGCACAGGCAGAGCTCCAAATGCGAATTTCTCCGCCGCTTGAATACTTTTTCAAATTTAAAATTTCGGGAATAACCTTTGTTCGAAGGGAATCGAAGACCTTTGGATCGCGAAACAGTTCGGTAACATTTATAGTGATTTTATCGACGAGAAAATCCATCTCCGCAGGATCGGATTCCAAAAGCTCGAGATACTCCTCCAAATTTGGACGCTTTGCCAAAAGCGCTCTGGTTGCTATCCTTCTTGCCAGAAGAGGCTTCCTATATTGCGAAAAATCGAGACGACGCTCAGATTTGATTTTCTGAATTATAGAATCGATCACTTTTAGATTCTGTTTGACCATCCATCTCCATAAGATCGAGACTTCTATTTTTTGAGCATAGCGGCTATCTTATCAAGTAGAACCTTTCCGTCGAACGGCTTGGTCATATAGGCGTCGGCACGTACATCATCGCCGATATTTTTATCACACTCCTGCCCCCGCGCAGTAAGCATCAGCACCTTGATGTGCATAAATTTGACGTCGAATTTCAGGAGGCGACAAACCTGGTAACCATCGAGCTTCGGCATCATTACATCCAGTATGATCAAATCGGGCTGGATAGTTTTCGCCTTATTTAACCCCTCCTGACCGTCGTAAGCGGTTTCAACCTGATACCCCTGTGATTCAAGACGAAACTTAATCGTCTCAACCAGATCAACTTCATCATCGATTATGAGAATCTTTTTGGGCATCTCTCCTCCAAGTTACGACACACAAAGGCATATTAAAAAAAGATATCTACCCTCTAAAAAGAACCGGCTGACCTATATATTACAATTTTAGATTTCTGTAAAAAGAAAACCCGGAGCAGTATCGGGATTTTCTCCAAAAACTACCCGCTTAATCAAAAACGCAATGCACTTGAATGCAGAAAACCCCAAGGATTCCTCCTTGGGGTTTTCAAGTTTAATCCGGCAACGTCCTACTCTCCCACCGACAAACAGCGGCAGTACCATCGGCGCTGAGGGGCTTAACTTCCGAGTTCGGAATGGGATCGGGTGGGACCCCCTCGCCATAGCCACCGGAAATTCTGATTCTGTTTTAAACGTAGCGATACAACATCGAATGAGGCCTCGATCGTCCGAGTGATTAAGCTCGGACTTATTCCCCTGCCCGCCGTTTTAGCAGCGGGCAGAAAAACTATTGATCAAGCCGAACGGCCGATTAGTACGGGTTAGCTCCACGCATTGCTGCGCTTCCACACCCCGCCTATCAATCTCGTAGTCTTCGAGCGGCCTTCAGGGAGATATTATCTTGGAGGCGGCTTCCCGCTTAGATGCTTTCAGCGGTTATCCGGTCCGTACATAGCTACCCGGCTGTGCCGTTGGCACGACAACCGGTGCACCAGAGGTACGTCCATCCCGGTCCTCTCGTACTAGGGACAGCTCTCCTCAAATCTCCTGCGCCCACGGCGGATAGGGACCGAACTGTCTCACGACGTTCTGAACCCAGCTCACGTACCACTTTAATCGGCGAACA
>JAAZCA010000015.1 GCA_012513515.1 Myxococcales bacterium
AAACTTCTTAGGAATTATGTAGTATCCAGCCGCCGCGTAGTAACCCATCTCCGTCAGCATCGGCCTGATCCAAGCCGCTCCGCTACCGGCAAGATATCCCGGATTGTTGATCTTCGTCCTCTTATAAAAACCCTCTGCAGTAAAGGATAGACCCGCCCAGCGAACCGCAGTGCCAAGGGACGATGTCCATATGTAACCGATTTCAACCGGATTCGCGTTAGGGTTGCTAGGATCGTACTGATATCTCTTTGGCTGATAATCGGAACCGACGCTTACCATAAATTTCGGCGTATCAGAGCAGTCGAAATCGGTTAGCTTACCCGGCACGGGATCAAGGATATTGAACCCCGTCCAAAAGCCTACACTCATTCTCTTTGAATCCTTATTTATCTCGTAGTTGCTCTCATTGGCTCCTACGACGGATAGGGAATAGAACCACTTCCAGTATCCACCCGACAGGTTTATACCGAGGCCATCGGGAGTACCAAAGCTGGAACGCAATGGCGTAAGAGGAAAGCTGACGTCGTCTTCTGACACCACGATGGGAGACTCTGTCACAAGCAGCCACTTGGAGCTCACCTCATTTATGAAAGAAAGTGGCAATCCAACCATCCCTGCGGTTATCGTAAGCTCCGGAATAACATCGATGCTTGCGTAAGCGCCGGTCACGTTGACCGTGGCAAAGGTACCCGTGCCACCCGGGCTGAACTGACTGTGCTTCAAGGTAAGACCAAGGTGTCCCTTCTCATGAACTGTCGCATTAAAACTGACCTCGGCACGCCTCATGGCAAAGGAAAAAATCGCCGGACCCTGTTTTTCTTTCTCGTAGAAGAGTTGGGGCTGAACCCTTCCGCTTGTCGTCAGCCTGAATGTGTCATCCTCGTTGTTGGTATAGAACCCACCCTCGTAGCCGGAACCGGCAAATGAAAGGGTTGGCGCCAGCAAGAGAAGCAGGACGGCGGCTGCAATAACTCTCTTTTTCATCGGAAGCTCCTTTCAAAATCCCCCCGAGCGGGGAGATGAAATGTCGGATAAATTTCTTTTAAAAACAACAATTTAAGAGCTATATCTGACAGTTGAACGAGTTATAAAGTAATTGATCAGCCATATCAAGCGATTAATTATCCGAAGCAACTATTTTTCGGCTATTTGAATTTAACCAACCCTGCACCTTCGTCAAACTCCACGAGCCCCGACTTGAAATCATCAACAGCCACACCCCGTTTGGATGCAACAACCTTCACCCCATCCGAATACGGCTGAGGACATTTCATGCCATCTATCCTCCGCACCGCGAAGCGTTAACATGACTCCATCCGAATATCTCTTTTTGACCATCCACAAGAAGCAGATCCGCACCCACATCGTAAGAACCTGAAGATGCAATACCTGCAAGCCCCTGATCCGCCCCGGAGACAGAAATTATTTTGCCGCACGGTAGCAGAAAAAAGAGGAAAAGCATAGAATTTTGGATCATCTAAATCCAAGATCTCGCTGCTCAAGGGCAGATATTCTATCGCGCAGTTCAGCGGCCGTTTCAAAGTCCAGCCTCTTCGCAGCAGCTAGCATCTGCTTTCTGAGTTTTGATATCGTCTTCTGAAATTTGGAAGGATCGATAGGCTCGTCGTCAGGATCCGGTATTGCAGGATAATCCTGTTCATATATCGAATGAAGCGCATCGCTTATGTTTTTCTTGATGGTGGAGGGGGTTATGCCGTTGACCCTGTTATATTCCATCTGGGCCTCCCTGCGTCTCATCGTCTCGTCAATTGCGCGGCGCATGGAGCAGGTTATAAAATCGGCGTACATGATGACTGAGCCTCCGACATTCCTAGCTGCCCTACCGAAGGTCTGAATCAAGGATCTCGTAGAACGCAGAAAGCCCTCTCTATCTGCATCGAGAATTGCTACAAGCGAAACCTCCGGTAGGTCGAGCCCCTCTCGCAGAAGATTTATTCCGATGAGGACATCGAATTCCCCTTTCCGAAGGCCGCGCAGAATTTCCACACGTTCGAGTGACTCGACATCGGAATGCATGTATTTGACGCGCACCCCCTTCTCACGCATGAAGTCAGCGAGCTGCTCTGCCATCCGCTTTGTCAAGGTCGTGACAAGCACGCGTTCGGAAAGATCGACCCGTTTCTTTATCTCGGCAAGTAGATCTTCTATCTGCCCCTCAGTCTTTCTAACTTCCGGAGCCGGATCTATCAAACCTGTCGGCCTTACTATTTGCTGAATTATCTCACCATGAGATTTTTGAAGTTCATATTCGGCTGGAGTTGCAGAGACATAGATCGCCTGCCCTCTCAACGCCTCAAACTCATCGAATTTGAGGGGCCGGTTATCGAGCGCCGAAGGAAGCCTGAATCCATATTCCACAAGAGTCATCTTGCGAGACCTGTCGCCGCTATACATACCGCCGATCTGCGGAACTGTGACATGACTCTCGTCTATGACGAGCAGAAAATCCTTCGGGAAATATTCCATTAGGGTCGGAGGAGGTTCGCCGGGCTTTCTGCCTGTGAGATATCTGGAATAATTTTCAATCCCCTTGCAAAAACCCATCTCCTCCATCATCTCAAGGTCGAATTTCGTACGCTGCTCTATCCTTGCGCGCTCGAGCGGTTTGTTGGTTTCATGAAACTGCTTCATCCTCTCTGCAAGTTCGACTCGGATGCCGGCTACCGCCTCTTTCATCTTTTCTTCCGGGGTCACATAGTGACTACCGGGGAAAATTACAACTTCCTGAAGTTCCCCTACGGCCGCGCCCGTTATAGAATCGATCTCGGTTATCTTAGATAACTCGTCGCCGAAAAATTCAAGGCGAACCGCCTTGGCATCTTCGTATGACGGAATAATTTCCACAACATCACCGCGAACGCGAAATGTTCCCCTGTGAAAATCGTAATCGTTGCGCTGGTATTGGATTTCGACAAGCCTCAACAGAAGTTCCTGACGATCGATCCGTGCGCCCCTCTCGGTGCGGATTAGCATGTTCTTGTATGCCTCGGGACTGCCAATGCCATAAATGCATGAAACGCTCGCGACTATAATGACATCTCTCCGCGTGAGAAGCGACCTGGTAGCGGAATGCCTAAGCATATCAATCTGCTCGTTGATGCTGGAATCCTTCTCGATGTAGAGATCCTGCGCCGGAAGATATGCCTCGGGCTGGTAATAGTCGTAGTAGCTTACAAAATATTCCACCGCATTTTCAGGAAATAGCTCCTTGAATTCCGAGTAAAGCTGGGCGGCAAGCGTTTTGTTAGGGGCCATCACTAATGTCGGACGCCCGGTTTTCGCAATTACGTTGGCGATCGTGAAAGTCTTTCCGGACCCTGTGACACCGAGAAGAACTTGATCTTTTTTCCCATCCTGTATGCCGCGGACGAGAGAATCTATAGCCTGGGGCTGATCTCCGGCAGGTGAGAATTCCGTCACAAGTTTAAATTGTGAATGGGGCATTCCGATTTATTTTATCTTCCAGTCGGTCTTTCCGTCGGGGAGATCCTTTATTTCCACACCCATTTCGGAAAGCTCCTTCCTGATACGATCGCTCTCAGCAAAATTCTTGGAAAGACGCGCCTCTCTTCTCTCCTCTATCAAACGCTTTACTTCAGTTACGTTGATTCCACGGGCCAGGCTCTGTCTTGTTATGGATCTTCTCCTGTATTCATCCGGGGAAGATCCGAAAATACCAAGGGTCTCTCCAAGCAGCTCCTGAATGGACATAAACTGTAAAACCGACCAGCCCGTAAATGGAGTATTCTTCCCGTCTATTTTATCGAGATATCTATTTGCCAATCTGACGATGTCGAATGCCAGAGCGACAGCTCTTGCAGTATTGAAATCGTCGTTCATGTCTTCACGAAAAGAAGACTCAAAAGATTCGAGAGCTTTTTTAAAATCCCTAGCCTCGTCAAAATCATCCGGTTTTTCATTTACAGTTTTACCTGGATGTACCGCGCCCAACCTCGCAGCTGTCTCATAAAAACGATCGAGGGAACTTTGGGCCTCTTCCATTGCAGTCTTGGTGTAATCTATCGGAGAACGATATTGATTCGAAAGAAGGAACAACTTCACGGCCTCCGCGTCGTACTGTTCCAATACCTTGCTTATCGTCGTGATATTACCCAGCGACTTGCTCATCTTCTCGGCATTGATGTTGATGAAACCGTTATGCAACCAATACTTCACAAAATGCTTGCCGGTCGCACCCTCCGCCTGCGCTATTTCATTTTCATGATGTGGAAAGATGAGATCGCGCCCACCGCCGTGAATATCGAATGGTTGCCCTAAGTACTTCGCGCTCATGGCCGAGCACTCGATATGCCAACCCGGACGCCCTTCGCCCCATGGAGATGGCCATGTTGGCTCGCCTGGTTTGGCCTTTTTCCAAAGAGCAAAGTCGAGAGGGTCGCGTTTCGATTCATCAACATCCACGCGCGCTCCGCTTTCGAGTTCCTCAATATTCTTTTTGGAAAGTTTTCCGTACCCCTTGAAATTTCTAACCGAGAAAAATACGTTTCCGTCTACTTCATATGCCATGCCTCTTTCAATCAACCCTTTGATCGTATCAATCATGCAGCCAATATGTTCGGTAGCCTTTGGGCTCATATCCGGCTTTTTAAGACCCAGAGATTCCATATCCTTTTCATATTCCGCTATATATTTTTCGGATATCTCCTGGCATGGCACGCCCTTGAAATTCGCGCGATTGATGATCTTGTCATCTACATCGGTGTAATTTCTTACGAAGGTCACATCATATCCAAGAAACTTGAGATATCTGTAAACTACGTCGAATACCACGGCGGCACGAGCGTGCCCCAGATGACAGCTATCATACGCCGTGATTCCGCAGACGTACATCCCAACCTTCGGAGGATTTATCGGGATAAATTCTTCTTTTTTCTGAGTCAGAGTGTTATACACAAACAGCGGCATAAATCCTTCCTTTCGAAAAATCGTTTTTTATTTAGTCAGCATAACGACCGCCTGAACTGCTATCCCCTCTTCACGTCCCACCGCGTCCAGACCTTCATTGGTTCTGGCCTTTACGCTCACCGAGTCTAACTCGATTCCAAAAATTTTTGAGATACTCTTTCTGACATCTTCTATAGCAGGACGCATCTTCGGTCGCTGCGCTATGATATTCGAATCTATGTTGACGATCCTCCATCCTGCATCTTTCGCCATTCGGACAACATCCATCGCGAGCTTTGCGCTATCGGCCCCCTTGAATTTCTTGTCGGTATCTGGAAAGTGCAACCCGATATCGCCCATCGATGCAGCTCCGAGAATAGCATCGCAGATTGCGTGCAGAAGTGCGTCGCCGTCGGAATGGGCATCGAGCCCCATCTCGAATGGAATCTCAACCCCACCGAGGACCAGTTTTATGCCAGGCTTTAACCTGTGAATATCGTAGCCTATCCCGACTCTAAAATTCATTTCCACTCCCTTGCGATCGCCTCGGCTACGGTAAGATCCGACGGCGTGGTTATTTTTATATTTCTGCTGTCGCCGGAGACTATATGCACCTTGCCGCCACATCTTTCAAACAGGCTCGCCTCATCGGTGCCGACAAAACCGTCGGCAAAGGCGCGCTCCATCGCACCCACGATGACATCCCTTCGAAAGGCCTGCGGAGTCTGCGCTCCAAAAAGCCCTTCGCGATCGACTGTCTCGGCAATGGTTCCATCGGAGCAAATGCGTTTGATCGTCTCTTTTATGGGGTGGGCCAAGATACATGCCCCCTTGTGAAAAGCCATGTCAGAAATCTTATCGATCTGTTCACGCGAGACGAATGGCCTCACTCCATCATGAACGAGCACTACATTCACATCGGAAGAAGTTGCCATGAGACCGTTGTAAACGGATCTTTGCCTAACATCTCCTCCAGCTACCACGCGCACATTGGATGGATATCCGAAAAATTCGACTATCTCAGCCCTGAAGGATTCGACCCGATCGGTTTCGACGACGACTATTATTTCGTCAATTCCGGGCGAAATGAAACGCTCGAGAGTGTGGCAAATTACAGGTTTGCCGAGAAGGTTCAGATACTGTTTCGGAACATTCCCGCCCATCCTGCGCCCTACGCCGGCTGCCGCTATTATAACCGCTCTTTTCATCGCATACCTGAATAAATCTTGCGCAATGATGTCGCAAGAAAAATAAAAAGGTCGAAACTGGATTTCCCTCCTGCCCCGCCGCAAACGGCGGTTTACAGCTCGCTGGAATAACCCGGCAGTTGATGGTCATCCCCGAATAATTTTATCGCAGATCCCATGAGAAACATCAAAATAAAAGGCCCCGAGTAGAGCTCGGAGCCTTTGGAATCGCATTCCAATTTAATCAGTCAGCAAAAATTTCCTCTATTTCCTGAGCTACATCCTCTTCAGACATATCCTGAGCTATCGCAAGCTCCTTCACGATCAGCGTGTTTGCAGTATCGAGCATCTTGCGCTCGCCGAAGGAGAGTTCTTTCTCGTAGCGCAGAAGCATCAGGTCGCGAAGAACCTCGGCTATCTCGTATATAGAGCCGGTCTTGATCTTGTCCATATACTCGCGATAGCGGCGGTTCCAGGTCTGTTCGTTTATCGAAATATCGCGCTCGCGCATAATCTCATAGACAATGTCCACTTCGCTAGGATTGATCACCTCGCGCAGACCGACGCTTCTCACATTTCCGGTGGGAACCATGATCGTCATTCCGGTGTCGATAATCTTCATGATATAAAACTTATGCCTATTGCCAGCTATCTCACGCTCTTCTATGGAATCGATCTTTCCAACCCCATGCGCTGGATAAACCGCTACATCGCCCACCTTAAATTCCCTGTTCAATGCTGAACGTCTCTCCGTCATGTAACCCTCCCGATAGTATAGACAAGACCAACCCGTCAGGGACGAGCCTTAAAATCCCCTTTAAAAACATCTAGTTGAAGTATTTCCCCCATGAAAATCGAGGGCATATATAGCACACGATTCGGCATACCGTCAACTCGTAACATAGTGTTTTTTAAAATCTTTTTTCTTCCCGTGCGGTTCAATCGCATCTCCTATCCTAAAGTTGAACTAAACCTCTTGCGACCTTGAATTCTATGAGTATTTCATTTTTTCATCATGTTGCTTGACAGCTTATACGCTTTCAACTATCGTCCCCCTCCACTTAAGAAAGTACTATCTTTTCAATGACTTAGCGGTACCGGGCAGGTAGCTCAGTCGGTAGAGCAGGAGACTGAAAATCTCCGTGTCGGGGGTTCGATTCCCTCCTTGCCCACAGGCAAAACCGGGAAGGATCTCGCCCCTTCTTTGAACTCAGCATAAACGTATAAACGCCGTGATATCAAAGAGTTAAGTTGTTTAGGGATTCAACCTTGAATCCCTAACCCGTAAAAACTTCCACTACTGTTATCGGTTGAAAATGCGATTTGTTGCTGAAAATATTTTTCCGGGGATACGAACGATACGTATCCCCGGAATAAAATCCCCAGGCATCATTTTTACCTTTCAGACCACACCGAGCTTTTCGGCCATCTTAACCAGAGCGGCCGCGGCATTTTCCTCTATGAGATCATTATAGGGGGTATCTTCTATGCGCGCCCAGAACTCCTCATCATTTATGTCTATTACGTCGAAATCCACTGTCCTGTAGGCGATATTTCCATTGGCCTGGCGAATGATCTGATTCGTCGCCAAATTCTGATCCCTGTCGAGAAGCCCACGAAATTTCTGGTGCGTAAGGATAGGGGCATTCTTCTCAATAAGAATCTCAAATATCCTCGTTATCTGCTCTTTTGTAAGTTTCGCCTTCGCCATAACCCCTCCCTTATGAAAGCCTCATGTACTCTTCAACCAGCCTCTTCGCCAATTGGCCCTTTTGGTCCGTAGCATCTCCAAGCAGGGCGCTAGCTATTTTTTCTTCTACAGAAACTTTGCTCGCGGAAACGGCTCTAGCGCTTGGAGCAAAAAGGCCTGCTTTAATCCCCCCCTTAGAAGAATGGTTGAGCAGCGCCTTTGCCTTGGCGATATCGACCTTAGTGGCATCCGGAGCCGAAAGAGCCGCCAAAGCCTTTTCCGCATCAACTCGTGCAAGTTCCACAGCTTTCTTTTCAGCAGCCTCTGCAAGCTGTTCCTTAGTCCAGAGCTTTGCCGACTCATGGCCTAATGCATTCGCTGCCCGTCTGTCGCCCGTAACCTTTGGATCGCCCGCTGACATCATAACCTACCTCCCTCTCTCTCGGGCGCTTACCATGCAAGAGGCTTGCCATATTTTAACAGTATAACTAAGTGAAATTACTAAATAAAAATAGATGAGGAGCGCTGGAAGTCGCAAAAATACCCCAAAATGAGGAAATTACGGGGTTTTGAATCCCCAGAGTCAATTTTTGGACATTTCACGAAATGGAGAGGGACTAAGCAAAATAGGGGATCCGGTGAATGCTGTGATATGCTTCAAAACCTTTCCACAAGATTTTTTGAACGCCAAAAAGTCGAAGCCGGACCAAGAAATATATCGCTCAGGAAGGAGAAATTTTAGCAACCTCCGAAAAACTATGCTCTTGTCATCCCCGAATGACGAGAAGGTTGTCATCCCCGAGTGCTTTAATCGGGGATCCAGCAACGACCGTGACCGGGAAAAACAGAAGCCAGAAGCGAGAGGCTAGAAGCTAGAAAAATCTCGCCTGGAGAAATATCGCTTCTCACTTCTAGATTCTAGCTTCTTGATGTTTTGGTCGATGGTCAATCGTCCATGGTCGAAGTTATTGTTACAGCTAGCTTTTCGGAGGTTACCTTATTAGATTCGATCCTGCGCAGGACCGTCCATTATATTTGAAGGGATCTTCTCTAAAATGTTAAGTCCTATCGATTTCGTAATGAAGATCCCCCCCAGTATAAGCCAGAGGTAGGCTGTAAAAAATCTCCACAGGACAACGAATACTCCTAGTATGTGCGTCGGCAGATAGGCAGAGAACATCAGGTATGATCCACCCTCCGCCACGCCGGATCCACCAGGGGTAGGCGTGAAATACAGGAAAAAATAAAGGACGAACTGGATCATTATGACATCCAGCGGAGCTATGTAGAATCCAAGTCCGACGATTATCGCATAGGCTATCAGATAGTTCATCGCTAGCGCCAAAACCGTAAGCACAACTACAACCAGTACAGTCTTCTTCTGGTAGCGCATGAAATTCTTCATGCACTTCACGAAGTCCTCTATCCAGACATCGATTTTTTTCTCAAAGCTTCCCGCGTACCGCGAAAGAAATTTACACTTCGATATTCGCATGCGAATCTTGCGTATGAATTTCCCCACCTTTCTCGGTCTATAAAAGGCATATATCAACGCCATTACAAGCATGACTATTACAGTTGCAATCAGGTAGAAGAACCATCTCAGATGCTCGTTTTGAACAAGCTCACCGCGAAAAAAAATCACAGCTGGCGCACCCATGACTATCAACAGAAGAACGAGAAAACCGCGCATCAATGCTACGCTGAGAGCCTTGCCGAACGGAACCCCCTTGCTGGTTAGCATGTAGATCATGAGGGGTTCGCCGCCGGTTGCCGTAGGAGATATCGAGGAAAGAAAGTAATAGGAGATGATCGTCTCTATGGAATACAAAAATCCGATTTTGATTCCCGCAGCCGCTTTGACAAGCAGTCTCATGATCACAGCGTTCATAACGATCATTCCAGAGCTGAGAACGAAGGCTAGCAGCATGTAAGAGCTCTTCATCTCGAGGATCGCGTGCCAAGTTTTGGGACCCGCCGTTTTGCCAACGACAAAACCTATGATCACTATCGTGATAGCGCA
This sequence comes from Myxococcales bacterium, assembly GCA_012513515.1. Taxonomy (NCBI): domain Bacteria; kingdom Pseudomonadati; phylum Myxococcota; class Myxococcia; order Myxococcales; species Myxococcales bacterium. Next base: position 9,827 of record JAAZCA010000015.1, read on the forward strand.
GAAAATTAAAAAAAGCCGCTTTATCGAGGCCTTTTTTTTTCGAGCTGCCCTTTTTAGCATTTTCTACACCACCCTTTTTGATTAAAAAAATTACGCACAAAGACCGCCATGCGTGTTTCGAGGCGGCATACACCAATGAAGGCCGGAATACAACGCCCTATCAAATCTAAGCGAAAAAACTACGCTTTCGCACAGCTTTCTTATTTCTGGATGGAAAAATGATAATCCTCGAATCCCGTTAATGATCAGACGCTTACGTTAGAGACATCCCTTGCTATACTTGTCATAGTCAGACGACGCTAATGCCAATGGAGAGCCGATCTGAGAGCGCTAATACATCAAAATTTCTATCAAAATTTCTAGCAACTAATTTACGCGTCAGACGAAAAGCTGCCTGCGGGTGCGGATGTCAATAAAGACATAGAATGAAATCCGTTCAATCATTTTTACGGAGAGGGATCTCATGAGTCAGGTATTGTTTGCGGGCAACCTAGCCGCCTACGGCACGCTAACGCCGGCGTTTCTAACTTCGATTGCGGCAAACGGCATAGAGCCATTTGTGCTGACGCGTTTTGGAGAAGTACAATCTGATTTGTTCGCCTCTAAGTTTGACACAGTTTCACAACGCCTTTTAGGCCCCAATAAACTTAGCGACATTAATCCGAGCATAATCCACGCCTTCTTCGGCAGGCAGATGCCGGAACTCGATACCATGTCACACGTCGAACACCTGGTCCGCAGGTTCGAAGGCGCTAAATTTTTGGTTGGAATCGATAGCGTACAAACTGATCAACTCGCCCTTCACAGCGCGCTTCTGGGCGCCGACGCAATAACAGTTCCACACGCAAGCATAGTGGACGCATTCACAGCCGGCAGAATGACTACGTTAGCCGAGCTAATACGCGATGTCGAAAAGTCGGGCCGACTTTTCGAAGTTAGGCCGGGTATAGACACCAAGAAGTTCAATCCCTACGAGGATAGGGCCCTAGACGACAATTATTACAGTGACAGCTCACCCTATGACATCAAAGGCAGATTCAATTTCCACAGCCCCGCAGTCAAGAAGTTTCTATTAAGCACTTTTTCCCGTAAATACGACCTGTTACATACGCGAGACAGTTTCTCGATGCTCTACGGGCCTGACATTTCAATACCGGGAAACCTTTCTCAGCTCATATCCTCCGACTATTTCGGAGAAGACACGCCGAAAGGAGGAATTAACACCTTTTTTGTGGGATCAGATCCAATACCCCCACCGTACCTGGACGGCTTGAAGGAAAGAGTCGTGCAGTACAGAAAAAAAAATACGGTCGTCTACGTCCACTTGGACGACGAATCCGAATATCGCAGAATGCTTGCCGGAACATACATGGGGATATTCCCCCCAGAACTAGGAGAGTTTGGGTTCGCAAGCGTCCCCTACGTACAACGAGCGTTCGAGGCCATGCGTTACGGCGTTATGCTTGCGGTTGCCCCCGCCTTTCAAAGGCAGGGTATCGTACGGCCTCACAAAAACCGCTTGCCCGGAACTCCATACGAAGGCATCGCCTTCCCGGCAGAGGATGACTCGCCCAAGGCCATGTCCGATGCAAAAGGCTGCATGTACAGGGAGGCATTCGAGTACATAAATGGAAACTACAGATTTTCCGGGGCTGTAGTGGGAGCTATGAGGGTTCGCTGTAGTTTGGAGGAAACGGTCAAGAGCTATCTGGATATCTATAAAATGCTCTTTTCGTAGAGGCAGGAATTATCCCAACACTGGCGAGATGCTTCGCAATGCGGCGCTTCTCCCGCTATCGCTTACGCCGTTGCACCGGCATGCATCATGATATTTTCGCTCGCCGAAGCCGGTACATTCACGTCCATAAAATCAAAAATTTGTCCCAACCCTCTTGCTCAGCCAGAGCCATTTCGACGACATCATATCCCAACTGACCAGAAATAACATTTTTTTGACGCAAGGGGGTCGTAAATACCGCCAAAATTCCGAATGTAGCCTATAATTCTTAATTAAATCAACACATTAGCTCAAAACAGTTAGAACAAAAATTGGCATTTTTATTGCTCTGAATCTTCGACTGTAAAAGCGGGAGGGAATATGAAAAACCTTAAAATATTGTCACTTTTATTAGCGGCTGTTGCCGTCGGAGTGATTTACTCAAGTGGGTGCGGCAGTGGCGTCGAGTTTTCGGATATCCCCAGCGAACTGACGGTCGAGCCGGCCTCTACAGAGCTTCTCCTTTCCTGGAGGGGAGTAGATGGGGCATCGTCCTACAACATCTACTGGGGGACCTCGCCTGATATTTCCGAAATGAGTCCAAACAAGATAGAGGGGATAGAGGATACATCGTATCTCCACACAGGGCTCCGAAACGGGACGAGGTACTACTACGTGGTCACAGGCATAAGCGACACAAAGGAAAGCGCGCCGTCCGATCTGGCATACGGAACCCCTGTTTTCTCGGGAGAAGAAGACTTTGAGATAATAATACCGATGAAGAGCACCCCCCCTTGGGGGGATATAGAGCTGAGGATTCTGGCGGACAGCAATGGGTTCATATACCTGATGGTACAGAAAAATGAAGAGGGACTTTTTGAGGTGTATAAATACAACTCCGATGGAAAACTGGAACGTGGCTTCGGCGAGAATGGCAAGGTTTCGCACGGCCCGGATGAGGATGGATGCCTGCTGCGTTACATGGAGGTCAATTCCAGACAGGAGCTCGTAATCGTCGCCGCATGCGGATGTCAAAATCCAGACTGTGAGGGTGATAGTGTATTCTCTAGGATGTACAGATATCTGCCATCAGGAAAAATAGACAGCTCCTTCGGGGAGGATGGAATAGCAGATGGGACTCCCGGGCATAAGCCGGAACAGATAAAGTTCGATGAAAATGACGATATGATCCTGGCTGGACGGATCACCCCCGGACGAAAGCTATCCGTAGCAAAGTACTCCGATGCCGGGAAAGAGCTTTGGGTCTCTGACGATCAGGAATCGCAAGCAGAAACCAAGGGGCAATCGATACTCATCGATGAGGATGGAAATATCATAGTAGCCTATGACAACGGAGTAGCGCTGGACGGCGACGAAGATAATCGACAATTCATAGTGTGGAAAATGGATGCGAGAGGAAAGTTGATAAAAAGTTTTAGCAAGAATGGCCGCCTTGATCCGGAAGGCTACATGACCGGAATGCTGATGAAGGTGGATTCAGAAAACAGGATCACCACCAACGTAAATACGGCTAAAATGCCGCTGTTCGGAGAGGCTAGAATTCTAAGATACAGTGAGAGGGGCCTCCTGGACAAGAGTTTCGGAGGCGGAAAAGGCATGATAGAGATGGATAGTGCCTGCGCTACTAATTTCAGACCGTCAGTGGCGTATCTGGGAGCCTTGGCGGAGTACGGCGGAAAGTTTATAGGTATAGGAGGGGGCGCGAATGACTTTGAAAGCAGCTTCGCCAACTTAATGGGATTCATGTGCATATTCAATGAGGACGGGGATCTCGAGAGATCGATGTTCGAGGATGGCTTCCACTACGGCCCGCCATCATCATTCCCTATGTGGCTCGACATAGACTCCCTTGGCAGGGTCCTGATCGGCTATCAAGTTATAAATCCGGAACTCGAGATAACTGAAATAAGGGTCTTGAGATACAAATAGTTGAACTTTAGATTGCTCGATTCCAGGAGGGCGCGAAAAAAAATCGCGCCCTTTTTTATACCCAAAAGGACAGGATCGCTAAAAATCACGAGATGGAAAGAAAATATCCGCACCTTACCTGCGAGAAAATACAAGACCATATCATATCGCGTCTAACCACCCGTTTTAAAACCTTTTTATATGGACTTTTCAATTGCTCCATCATAATGGGCAGGTGGAGGACTCTGCGTTCTGTTTGGCTTCACGCCGGAGGGGGGTGATTTTTTCTGCGCTGCTCGACATTTTTTTGAACCAAATTAAAATCCAAACTGAAAAGGAGGAATAATGGCAGTACAACATAAGATCATCTACACCATAGTGGATGAAGCCCCCGCTCTCGCAACATATTCGTTTCTGCCTATTGTAAAATCATTTGCAAAAACAGCTGGGATTCCCGTTGAAACGAGAGACATATCGCTCGCAGGAAGAATTCTCGCAAAATTTCCGGAATACTTAAACGAAGCTCAACGCGTTTCAGATGATCTGAGCGAACTCGGAGATCTGGTAAAAAAACCTGAAGCTAACGTTATAAAACTTCCAAACATCAGCGCCTCGATTCCTCAGCTAAAAGCCGCGATCAAAGAACTTCAAAAACAGGGATACAATCTTCCAGACTACCCTGAAATACCTAATGATGACAAAGACAAGGATATCAAAGAAAGATACGACAAGATCAAGGGAAGCGCTGTCAACCCGGTCCTCAGAGAGGGAAATTCCAGCAGGAGGGCTCCTCTCTCCGTGAAAAACTATGCCAAGAAGCACCCTCATTCGATGGGCGAGTGGCGCAGGGATTCAAAAGCTCATGTCGCGCACATGACAAGCGGAGATTTTCGTTCCAATGAAAAATCCATGACGCTGACCAAGGAAGACGCAGGAGATGCAAGAATAGAATTCGTAGGCGCGGATGGCGCCATTAAAGTTCTAAAGCCCAAGCTTCCACTTCTCGAAGGAGAGGTTATAGACGCGACCTTCATGAGCAAGATCGCTCTTAGAAAATTTTTCGAGGAGCAGCTCGACGACGCCAAGAAGTCTGACGTTTTATTTTCCCTGCACCTGAAGGCGACGATGATGAAGGTATCCGATCCTATCATCTTCGGACACGCGATATCGGTTTTCTTCAAGGACGTCTTTGAAAAACACGCGTCAACATTCGCCACGCTGGGCGTCAATCCCGACAATGGCCTTGGTGACTTGTATGCAAAACTTGAAAAGCTCCCGAAAGAAACCCGATCGATCATAGAAGCAGATATAGTTTCCACTTATCAAAATCGCCCAAGGCTGGCGATGGTGAACTCCAAGAAGGGAATCACCAACCTGCACGTCCCCAGCGATGTCATAGTAGATGCATCCATGCCTGCGGCCATAAGGGAATCCGGAAAAATGTGGGACGCAGACGGCAAGCTTCACGAAGCCAAGATGGTAATACCGGATAGCAGTTACGCGGTGGTCTACAAAGCCGTCGTTGAGTTCTGCAAAGCCAATGGCGCATTCGATCCTAGGACGATGGGAAGCGTTTCAAACGTAGGTCTCATGGCGCAGAAGGCCGAGGAATACGGCTCCCACGACAAGACGTTTTTATGCCGTGAGGCGGGCACGGTAAGGGTGGTATCAAAATCGGGAAAGACGCTGCTCGAACAAAATGTCGAAGGGGGCGACCTTTTTAGAATGTGCCAGGCAAAAGACCTGCCGATAAGAGATTGGGTCAAGCTCGCCGTGACCCGCGCCAGAGAAAGCGGAAGCCCCGCTGTATTCTGGCTCGATAAGGAAAGGCCACACGATGTCGAGCTAATAAAGAAGGTGAACTCATATCTGAAAGACCATGACACGAACGGACTCGAAATCCACATAATGTCCCCTGTCGATGCAACCATTTTTTCATGCCAGAGGCTGAAGGAGGGCAAGGACACTATATCGGTTACGGGTAACGTTCTTCGCGATTATCTTACAGACCTCTTCCCAATTCTGGAATTGGGCACAAGTGCAAAAATGCTTTCAATAGTTCCGCTCATGGAGGGTGGAAAACTTTTCGAGACCGGGGCCGGCGGCTCGGCGCCGAAGCACGTTCAGCAATTTCTTGAAGAGGGACATCTGCGATGGGATTCCCTCGGAGAATTTCTTGCGCTTGCCGCTTCGCTCGAATTCATGGGGCAGAAAACAAATAGCATAAAAGCAAGCGTACTCGCTGAAGCGCTGGAGAAGGCGACCGGAAAATTCCTCGAAAACAACAAATCTCCTGGCCGAAAGGTTCACGAGCTCGACAACAGAGGAAGCCATTTCTATCTCACCATGTACTGGGCGGAGGCGCTTGCAGAGCAGCACAGGGATGTCGATTTACGAAGCAAATTTAAGGAGCTCGCAGATGCGCTGCATGAAAATGAGGGGAAGATACTGATCGAACTTAATTCCGCACAGGGCAAACCTGTCGATATCGGAGGATATTACAGGCCGAACAAGGATCTTGCATCCAAGGCCATGCAGCCAAGTGAGACTTTCAACTCGATTATGGGAGCCCTATAAAAAACCGTCATAAACCAAAAAACCGTCAGACGGAGCAAAGTTCCTCCGTCTGACAGAAAAAAGGGGATGTATTCGCATCCCCTTTTTCTACTTGGCTCCGAAGGCCAGGCGTCGGCTCGCGCTACCCACTCGCCGACACTTCATCATTACACAAAAATGGTATGAAGGTCGTCGAACGCTCCGCCTTTCGGCGGAAGTTCTCATCGTGGCATCACAATAAAAGAAACGGGAGGACCAAAAGACCCTCCCGTTCCTTTGCTCCGAAGGCCAGATTCGAACTGGCGACCCGCTGATTAACAGTCAGCTGCTCTGACCGGCTGAGCTACTTCGGAATATCAAATTTTCGAGGTTCAGAGAGAGACCCCCTCCGGACCAAGGCGGAGGCTACTAACACGAGCATCTAAACTTGTCAAAAGCGATGTGCAAGTTTAACCTGCATATCAAATTTACCATAAAAAGCTTAAATAACAGCGAGATACAAAAGGGCCACCCTCATGAGAAGAGGGTATTGCGTACATTTAACGCATCAGACCGCCTAGATTAGAATCTGCAGCCCTGTTCGATCTGCTCATCTGTCGGGTTAGATATGGTGATGCTCCGATCCAAATACCGAAGATCGTCGGAAAGATCCAGAGTGCCAACGTAACCGATGACGATTGACAATGGACCATTGACCAACTGCGATAATATGCCGACGTTTACATTTTGCTTGCCATCGCACCCCTGCCTCACTATGAGCCGACAGCTGAATCAAGAAACGCCATGAAGCTAAAAAACAGACATAACGAGGAGATGATAGAACTCCTATTCACATGTGAGGATCGCCTGACCCGCGAGGAGGCCGACGAGATGATCCGCCGCGGCGAAGAGCTCATACCGCTATTGGGGGAGATCATCATGGACAGGGCCTTCTGGACAGTCGATCTCCCGGAATGGTGGGCCCCTGTCCATGCTACCTATATACTCGCATCGATCGGCGGGAAGAGCTCTGTGATTCCGCTGATGGCAGCCCTTCGATGGTCGGATGCCTACGACAACGAATGGGTGACCGAGGATCTGCCGTCAATACTGGGATCGCTTGGGGAGATCTCATTTACACCTGTAAAGTCCGTTGTGGCAGACAAAAGCGCCGGATGGTCGGCCAGATCCATAGCGATGGACGCCCTCGGGTCACACGCCCTGCTGAATCCCACATGCGAAGAGGAGTGTATGAAAATTCTGGCCCGAATAGTCGATGACCCGCGGGAGGAGTTCGGTGCGCGCAGAAGCGCTGCGTTCGTTCTGGTGGATTTCAGAAGGTCGGATTACAAAAGAGCGCTCATAGGCTTTTCGCAGGCCGAGGAAAATTATGCAAAGGCCGACCCGAATTACAAAAGAACATTCACCATAAGGGATTTGGAAAAGGATCTAAGCGCCGCGAGATCCGGGCTTGAGATGTACACACGTGATTGGATGGAGTTTTACTCGCCGGAGCAGATACACAAACGCAAAGAACTCTGGGAAAAAAGCGACCGCGGGGAAACGCAGCTTTTTGGCGATATCCCCGATAAGCATGGGCAGCAAAAATGGCGCACCCTGGGGGGAAGAAGCGTTATTATGGATCTAAACGGTCCCTGTCCCTGCGGAAGCGGCAGGCCATACAAACGCTGCTGCTGGAAGAAGGTTCATTAAAAAGTTTTTTTGTGTTAGCATCCTGCGCCTCAATAGGAGAAAGAACTATGCCGAAATTCGAAGATATGCAGGTGAAGGCCAAGACTCTCATCGAGGAGGCCCTGGCCCTTTTAAAATCGGGAATGAGCGACGCCGAATTCATCGCCGGCAAGACAGCCACTGCTGCAAAACTTCATATAAAGTCGAAACAGGGCCGCATAGAAAAATACAGGCTTCTCCATGAATTAGGCGAGCTTTTTCATGCCGCCATTTTGGACGGCAAGCCGGTTCAGATTAGCAAGAGGATGAAGGAGATATCCCAACAGGTGGCCAAATTGGATAAACTTCTTGCCAGTACCACCAAAAAGATATCATCGCTCACAGTGACCACAAAAACAGCCGTGACAACCAAGAAAACCACTAAGAAAAAAACCGGTTCCTAGGCGTGTAGAGCATGGTTATGATTAAGATGACGATGAAGCTGAAGATTCAAGTGAACAAATCAGGACACAATCATACCTGTCCACTATCATGATTCGGAACACCTCCATAGCAATTGCTCGGCGTCTTTGCCGCCTTGTACTTGTTCCTCTCATCTGCTATTAGAGTTCACTCCGGAGGCTGTCATGTTAAAGAAATTCAACATAACGATGAACGGCAAAAGACTTGTTGTCGATATAGACACCAAGATATGCGATCTCCTGGAAAAAGCCCCGCACAGGGGAAAACGCACAGCTGTGGGCGCAAAGCTCAACAACCGAGTCGTAGGGTTGAGATACTCACTAAAGTGCTCTGCAGAAATCGTGACGATCGACATCTCAGACAGGGAGGGAATGGACATCTACAGGAGAACGGCCAGCACCGTTCTCTACGCCGCAGTTGCCAAGGTCGCACCTGATGCCAGAATAGTGGTGGGGCAGTCGATAGGCAGCGGCTACTTCTTTGAAATCCACAACCACGTCGTCGATGAAAAATTCATACAGGATGTGGACCGCACGATGAAGAATATCGTCGCGGCCGACATCCCTATAAGCCGGAAATGGATACCGATAGAAGAAGCGATAGAGATATTCTCTTCTCACAATGCCAGCGACAGGGTCAAACTCGTAAGCCAGCTCAAGCGTTCCGAAATACCGATGATCTCTATGGGAGATTACAGGGGATATGCCCACGGACCTATCGCATACAAGTCGTCATTGATAGACTCCTGGAACCTTGTGCCATACGAGCACGGAATGGTGCTCATCTTCCCCGATTCCGAAGGAAACCTCGAAACCAACTTTTCAGCCCAGCCAAAGCTCTTTGCCACCTATCTCGAAGCCAAACGCTGGAACGAACTCATGCACATAGAAAATGTCGCAGACCTGAATGAACGATGTATGGGCAGAAAGTCCGACGAGATGGTCAAGGTCGCTGAGGCGATCCATGAAAAAAAGATATCAGCCATAGCGGATACGATATCCTCGAACGAAAACCTGAGGCTCATTCTCATATCCGGACCGACCTCGTCGGGGAAAACCACTTTTTCAAAACGGCTGCGAATACATCTGAAGATTTTCGGACTGGAACCGGTCACCATATCACTGGACAACTACTATCTCGACCGCGACGACTCACCAAGGCATCCGGATGGAACTTATGATTTTGAAACTATCAATGCCCTTGACCTGGAGCTTTTCAACGACCACCTGACAAAACTTTTAAAGGGCAAGGAAATCGAGATGCCCGCATACTCATTCTCTATAGGTAAAAGGGATCCATCCAAACTCACTAGAATGAAGCTTGGGCGCGGTCAGATTATAATCGTTGAAGGGATACACGGCCTGAACGAGGAACTCACGAAGTCGGTGCCCCATCAAAATAAGTTCAAGATATATGTTTCGGCGCTGACCCAACTTTGTCTCGACGATCACAATAGGATATTCACCACGGATACAAGGCTCTGCAGGAGAATAATACGCGACAGGCTCTTCAGAGGAACCACCGCAGCCGACACTATAGAGGGATGGCAGAGCGTGCGCCACGGGGAAAAGAAATACATTTTTCCGTACCAGGAAAACGCGGACGTGATGTTCAACTCGGCTCTGCCGTATGAGCACTCACTGCTAAAGCCATATGCGGAAAAATTCCTGGCCGAGGTCCCTCGCGAACATCCTTCGTATATGGAAGCCTACAGACTCACAAAATTCTTCTCCTTCTTCATACCCATCCTGTCGAGGGAAGTGCCACACACATCGATACTGAGGGAATTCATCGGGGACAGTGCATTTCGTTATTGACCGAAATGCCCGCCCGTTTATTCACGTGTCCCCGTCTGCCGACGGCTCACCAGTTACGCGTTACTGTTTACAGTTGCTCGGAAATGATGTTTTTGAATCAATTATGCAGCCTTCTCTTCTTGTTTTTCTCTATCAGCTTTAGCTTGCCGCGAAGGCCGTAGTCGAAGGGGCGCAGCACCGGTATATCCAGAGCCAGTATCTTCTGAAGGATTTTATCCTCCGGATAGCTCTCTTTTATCTCCTGTGCGTACTCGAAAGCAGTAAGGATCTCACCTATGCAATAATCGACGTATTCACCATCATCTTCAAAAGGTATGAGCTGTCCCCTCTCAGCCAGCATCACCGCGAGAGAGGTGCAAAATTTTACTTCATCCTCGGGACGTAAGCGGATGAAATAGTCTGACATAATCCTGCCGATGACTATTCTCATATCTCGCACTATCTCGCCAAGGGCCTCTATCGATTTCCCCAGATGTCTCTCCGTAAGAAAAAACTCGAAGAGGTCGAGAAGATTCCTGACCTCATTTTCAATGGGCGCAAGCGATATATCCATCCCCTTCTTTTGTATGCTCATGAGGGCAGAGTAGCAAATAGATGGCGATGAGCCAACCTTTTCTTGTAAGAACGAAATCTGCAACACATTAAACCGGAAAATGATCCTGCGGATGTATGAATACGCTTCACTTAGCCGGTTTTCATGCAGTTTCACGAAACGCATAAAAACCCCAGCTGAAAGAGTTTCCTTAACAATCAACGATTTGCATCGGTATCTCGACATTTCATCATATGGCACGGCGATTGCTTTGATGAAAGCAGCAAGAAGCGATCGATCGCCAAGCGGTTTCAAAATCAGGGAGGAATATGAGTTCGATTCAAGCGAAGGATGTCTTCACCATAATAGAGGGAAAGGAGGGAAAATCCAGGTGGGTCAAAATAGGATCCGCCTACGGAAACAAGGACGGCTCGATAAATGTCATACTCGACGCCCTCCCTTGTGACGGCAAGGTTCAGATACGTGAAAAAAGGAAAACTGAAGTCAAAACTTCTGAATGAGAAAAGGAGACTTACATGAAAAGAAGTAATGGAATGAAATCAATAGCGTTAATCGCCGGACTGCTGGGGCTTCTGTGCATAGCCGGAAACTCCTTCGCCGCAAAGCCGCCTCCGCAGTCGCCGGTGGATCTCTCAACGGCCACCGTCGAACAGCTGGTGGCGCTCCCAGGGATAGGACAGGCCAAAGCCCAGGCGATAGTCGAATATCGCGCACAGAACGGCATCGCTGTGAAGGAAGACCTTCTGAACGTAAAAGGAATAGGTCAGGCGTTGCTGGCAAAGATAAGCGAACACATAACCATATCCAATGGGCAGAAGAAAACATCTGGCATGGCGGAAAAGGTCGTCAGGTAATCGGCGTTTTTCGTCAACAAGTCGGGGCTCGCGGCTTGGGTCGGCCGCGGGCCCTTTCTTGTAAATACCGACCGCATGTGCTAGCCTGCCCTTCGTGAAAGACGGATGTCTCATTTTACACGGCCTGACCGGTACCCCCGATACAGTATCATCTTTCAGGCGCGTATTTCTTGACGCAGGGTTCAACATATCGGCGCCATGCCTGGCCGGACACGGCGAAAGCATCGAAGAACTTTCCAAGGTAAAGTGGCAGGACTGGTATAACAGCGTAAGGATAGCCTATTCAACGCTGAAAAGAGACTCACACAGAATTTTCTGCGCAGGGACCTCCCTTGGCGCGCTCCTCTCCTTGAAGCTCGCGATAGACGAAGGCTGGGGGGTCAGGGCGATATCGGTTATAGGCACGCCGCTCAGGCTTTCCAGGCTTGAGAGCGTCGCGCTAACAATAGTCAGATATTCGCCGTTGAGATTCATGATAAAATCGATTCCCAAGGATCTCACGAAAAGTGTCGCAGATCCGGAAGGAAGAAAGCGCTATGAGCTCATGAGCCTGCCGCGCCTCCCCGTTCACGCGGTCCATGAGTTGACGAAGCTCCAGTGCGAGGTAGCGAAAGGGCTGCAAAAAATTTCCCATCCCCTGCTGGTGATGCACGGCAGGGAAGACAAAGTCGCACCCTTATTCAACGCGGATATATTGAGGAATTCAGTATCATCAAAAATAGTCGAAAGCGTCATATTGAATGGTTGCAAACACGTGCTCACTATGGACTACGAAAGGGTCCGCGTCGCCAAAACGGCACTATACTTTTTCAAGCGCTTTGCATAAAATGCGCAAATTAAATATGGAGGTTTTGATATGAAAAAAATTTTAACACTGGCAGCTGTTCTGTTTTTATCACTTCCTGCGGCGCTTTTGGCCGAGGAGATTCTTTTGGAAGAATATGAGATCACTGGAAATATCGAAGAGATAAATCTGGAACCGGCACCCGCGAGCTCTCCTACAAAAAGAAATCCCAAAAAGGCCACATCATATGAAAGACCGGCCAGCCGAAGCAGCCAGCAAGTAGGTGAAGTCGAGGTAAGCATAGACAAACGTGTCAAGATAGCTCCGGCTTTCACGGCCGAGCCGAGAGAGGGGACCTTCAGGGTAGGGCTTGTCGGCCCCGGCATCTACGTGGGGAACAAGGGAATAGACACGATGATGGGGATAGGAGCAGAGGGCGAGTATTTCATCTTTGAAAGGTTGTCAGCCGGAATGAAAATTCAGGTGGCCACGGACTTCGCCAGCAACAACGAGCTCAATTCGATTCTAAGCTTCATCCCGCAGGCAAGATACCTCTTCGATTTTGACAGCCATCCGAGGTGGACGGCCTATGTACAGGCCGGGGCAGGGATAGCCCTCCTAGACGGCAGCTCTGTTGCCGCAGATATCGCCATACCCGGCGGAGGAATATGGTGGCAGTACAACGAAAAACTTTCCATTGGTCTCGACCTTTCATTGCACATACTTGCCAGAAGTTCGACGGCGGTGGCCTTTTTCGCCGGACCGGCATTTAGATACCAGTTCTGATGAAAAAATATCAGATCAAACACAGGATAGATGTCGCAGCTGGAAGAAAACCTGCAGACCTCCTGCTGAAAAACTGCAGGGTCGTCTCCGTTCTCGCCGATGAAGTGGTCAATACCAGCGTGGCGATAGCCGACGGCGTCATAGTTGGTTTTGGCAATTACAGCGCCAAAAAAGAGATCGACCTGGGCGGAGGATATCTCTCCGCCGGCCTCATTGACAGCCATATACATATCGAAAGCACTTTGCTCGTACCTCAGGAATTCGCAAAGACGGCACTCATCCACGGTACGACCGCGGTAATAGCCGACCCCCATGAAATCGCGAATGTCATGGGCGCCGCCGGAATACGCTGGATGATCAAGGCCAGCGAGGGGCTCCCTCTCGACATCAACATAGTGCTTCCATCGTGCGTTCCCGCCTCCAGATTTGAAAGCCCGTGGGGCACCTTTGGCAGCAGCGATCTGAAAAAACTGGCCTCGCTTCCGAGGGTGATCGGAATCGGCGAAGTCATGAATTATCCGAAAGTCATTGCAGGAGATCCCGAATTCCTCAGGAAGATCCGCCTGATCCCAGGAATGCGCGTCGACGGACATGCACCGGGGCTCACCGGCAAAGATCTAAACGCGTACATAGCGGCTGGAATACACTCCGACCATGAAAGCACAAAGGCATCCGAGGCAAAGGAAAAGCTCCTTGCGGGTCTGCACATAATGGTACGAGAAGGAAGTTCGGAAAAGAATCTCAACGAGATAGCCAAAATCATCACCCCCGCAAATTCACACCGTTGCTTTTTCTGCTCGGACGACAGGAGCGCCCACGACCTGGTTAACAAGGGCCACATAGATGAAATACTTCGCATGGCGGTGCGTGCGGGAATACCTCCGATCACCGCCCTGCAGATGGCCACGAACAACGCCCCCTATTATTTCCGTATCAAGCGGAGAAAAGGGGCGGTGGCCGTAGGGTATGCTGCAGACCTGGTGGTTTTTGACAGCCTGAAAAAATTCAACGCCAGAATGGTATTCAAAGAAGGAAAGCTTGCCGCCAAAGATGGTGAGATCTTAATTCCCTGCAAGGCCAATTTCGCCCCGAAGGTAGAAAATAGCGTAAACCTCGCTCGCACAGAACTCGAAGTTTTCAGGGTAAAAGCCCAAGCTGGAAAAATGAGGGTCATGAGGATCATCCCCGGCCAGATAACCACGGAGCTCGAAACAGCAAGGCCATCAGTATCCGATGGCCTTGTTGAATCGGATATTTCTAGGGATCTCCTGAAGGTTACAGTTTTGGAGCGTCATCACGCCAGCGGAAGATTTTGCACCGGCTTCGTCAGGGGATTCGGCCTGAAAAAAGGCGCGATAGCCTCCACCGTATGCCATGATGCGCACAACATAGTGGTGGTTGGAACAAATGATCGCGATATGCTCTGCGCCGTCATAGAACTCGTAAGATGCAAAGGGGGATTCGTAGCCACATGCGGTGAAAAGGTAGTGGACTCTCTGCCGCTTCCAGTCGCAGGGCTAATGTCCAACATGCCAGCGGCAGATGTAGCCTCCGCTTACACCAGGATAGAAAAAACGCTGAAAAAGCTTGGTTCTGCTGTCGATGACGCATTCCTGACCATGTCCTTTCTGTCGCTCTCGGTGATACCGAAGATCAGAATCACGGACCGCGGCATCATAGACGTAAACGGAGACAGAATAGTCCCCCTCTTCCTGAAATAGTACGCCCCGCCAGAGACATGAATTCAAATTTAGGAATCTCTGAAAAGCTAGCTGTAACAATAACTTCGACCATGGACGATTGACCATAGACCAAAACATCAAGAAGCTAGAACCTAGAAGTGAGAAGCAATATTTTTACAGGCGAGGTTTTTCTAGCTTCTAACCTCTCGCTTCTAGCTTCT
>JAAZCA010000016.1 GCA_012513515.1 Myxococcales bacterium
GTTTCAATCCACGCGCCCGCACGGGGCGCGACAGTTACGAGTTAATTAATTAGAATGCCTTGCGTTTATCGCCTTATAACGCGAACATTCAAAAAATGCCCAATATATCTAAACATGTTCCTATAAAAAATCACCAAATATCCTTTAGTTTTAACGCTATAACGCAATTAGCGAACATCAACTTACAACCGCATCAGCTTGGGATTCGCGATTCAAACTATAAGCGGGCCATCTGGATCATAAGCTTTTTTGGCGCCGACATGCTCGATCTTTTTTCGCCAATTGGCACCAAGAAAATAAAATCTCAAGCTATCGCTATCTTCATCTATGACATCTAATAGTTGACTCTTAAGTTTCACCCATTGTCCAGGATCAACAACACATTCAAAAACAGAATACTGAACGCGTTGCCCCCAGTTTTCACAAATTTTGGCAACTTTTCTCAGTCTTCTAGGACCAAGGCCATCTGCTGTTTTCGCAACATCATAGCTTACGAGAACTAACATCTCTCATCTCCAGAAAAATGGGGGATAATCATCTATATCTCCTCTTAGCAACCTCGCCAGCATCATCGCCTGAACATGGAAAAGAATCCCGATCTTCACATTTTCTTTCAAAAATGGATGCATAATTTCTTCCTGTTTTCTCGCTTGATAGGCAGTGAGCAAATCCTTTCTTGTTTCATCGGTCATCAACACGGCACCCGATTCCGACTTTTGAAAACCCTTCGGCGATACCTGTCCCCTATTGATAAGCGAAAGCAGCAGTCTGTCCGCAAAACATGGTCTGAATTCTTCCATTACATCCAAGGCAAGACTGGGCCGACCAGGCCTATCACGATGCATAAATCCAACATATGAATCCAGACCGACGCCTTCAAGGGCTGACCTCACATCGTGCGCAAGCAGGGTGTACAAAAAAGAAAGAAGACAATTGACGTTATCCCTTGGAGGTCGCCTATTTCGCTGTTCAAACACAAAACTTTCCTTCTGATGAAGAATCAGGTGGTCGAAGACATCAAAATATATCCTTGCCGCATCTCCTTCAATGCCTCGCAGGGTTTCCAAATCGCACTCCCTGCTTAGCATTGAAAGTATGCCAGCCAGCCTACTTACCGCAAATTTCACATCCCTTGAGCAAATCTTGTCCGAGTGATCGCGCAAGGCCCGCTGCAGAACTGTCTTAGCATTTGCCACCTTCCCGATTATAAAATTTCTAGAAAGCCTGGCACAAAATACCAAGTCGTCGGCCTTGCGATACTGTTCCCTTCTCAACAGAACATTCCCATGCGTTTTTCCATGTACTCTTGCGAGAAATTTACCGTATTCCGTGAGAAAAGTTATCGTAACATCATTATCGGCGCAAAATCCCATCAGAAAGGGACTCATGGCTACGTTGCCAAAACAAACTATTCCTGAGATGGTGTGTATAGGAAGTTGCAACCTTACAGCCCCTTCAACGGACACCGCAACAGTGGATCCATCTTTGTTGAGATAGGCCCCCTGCGTTGTGACAAAAAGAGTGTTCAGATATTTCTTCGTATATACTCCTCAACATCTTGTTCCTGATCGAATGTCTTTGGCAGACATGCGTTTAACAGAGAACAGCTTTCACATTTCTTCGAATACACCGCCTTGGGTGTTTCGCCGGAAGCGATAAAACTATGGAGCTCATCAATTGTTCTTATGGTGTAACTCCTAAGTTCATCTCCAAAATCTACATCAAGTCGATGTCTTGTCTTGCCATAAAATATAGCACCATGAGGAACTTCAAGATTTAGAATCTCTTCAAGACATAGCGCCTGGGCACATAGCTGAACAAGGTCGCAGTTATTCTCCTTAGGTCTGCCGTGCTTATACTCAATGGGAAACGGAACCCACACACCATCGCAATTCTTTTGAAACTCCACCACATCCGCTTTCCCGTTCAGACCATATTTCTCAGAACGAAGAGGGATCCCCCTTTCTATGTGCAACTCGCCTCTCTTCTCAAAGCGCTCTTCATGCGCATTTTCATGCATCACGCCACCTGCAACAGTTAAGGCATTATCATCCCACACCTGTTCAATGTAGGACAATGCACACTGTCTTTTGCAAAAGACAAAGTGCTGAAGCGCAGAGATATGGACAAATTCCTCTTCCTTGTACATTGGCAACTATACCTTAATGGTCATAACCGCCTGTTTGACAGGTTCACCATTATACAACAATTCATAGTCCGAAAATTTTCTTGCCGGTCCTTGTGCAATCTTGCGATGCTCAACTTTTTCAAATAGATCTGTTGCGTTGGCATTACCAAGCGGCGTGCCATGTTCGAAAATAATAAGCGAACGCATCGTCATGAGACCGCGTGCTGCCGAGCGATCGTGGTCGAACATTTTCTGGAGCGCCTCCCAGAAAAGTTCCAGATCCTCTTTGGAAAAACCGGTCTGCGCCGCGAGGTGCGCGGACACAAAACCATGAACGCGATACAGACCATATGGAATGGTAAATTTTCTACCCATTGTCCGGTTATCGCCCCCCTGTTTCTCCGCCTCGGCCTCTGTTGCAACCGCCATTCGCGTAATACTGTGCTCCATGGCAACAACCGGATCGACAGAACGAGAAAATGTAAGCTGAATTGGTCCTCTAACCTGGCCGCAGTTAACTCCAAGGCTCATAACCGCACCGAAAGTTCTGATGTCGTAGTAGTTGTCACACATCCACTTTCTTGCTTCATCGACTTTATCGCCACCTTTACGTTTTTTATCATCCGATTTTAAAAGTTCTTCGGCTCCAATTGACTTATATGCATCCTCGTGCATACGAATAAGAACAGCTTTCTCCTTTACATAAATATCGTACGGCTTTTCGGCATTCTTGATCATATGCACGTAGTTTCTGACCTTCCTTTTCAGGCATACATCCGTAATGAGACCCATTCCGGTCTCGGCATCGACGCGGGGAAGGTTGCCAGCATCCGGGTCACCATTTGGGTTGCCGTCCTGTACATCAAAGAACATCACGAAATCATAGCGCCTGTCCAACGGTGTTCTGTTCATCATAATCGCTCCTTTGTTATTATCTGGTTAATTTTTTGCGTTTCTTGGATATTAAAAATTTTGTTGAAACAACCGATTTTCCTAACACGATCGTAACCTACCTTGACGAGCCACCTTTTAAAGGGTTCAGCCTTCGGAGAGGGAATCGACTGGATTATGCGCAAGAGACCCACGGTGTTGGCACAGTCGGTCTCACGCATTTTACCGTCAGTGGCCGGTAACTTCAAACCGTGACAATTTATCACGACTTGGTTCCCCTCACCGTTGAGGCGTTGTTTTAATTTTAGCCAATACGCTCTCGCATCCTGACTATCCACCACCGAAAACCACCACTCATTGTTGTGCATTACCCTTCGAATTTTACTCCCGTGAAATACTGCTATCTTTGTTTCCACTGTCTTTTCTCCCAGTGGGTCTGGTTTACCTGCAACACAGCTCAATCTTTTTTCCTGAAAAAATCCTGCCGCTGATGATAATAACCGACGGCAAAGTGGGTCTGTTCATCCAAGGCCATATTTGCAGGGAGATCACCGGATATCCCATCAACGATTTCACCAATCTCCTTTTCCATATTAACCTGCCGCCCCGGGTTGAGTTTTGGCAGATGGTGGTTTTTGAGCTTCAACAATCGTGGAAATACGCTTGTAGGGGATGTTGAGGCAGCGCCATAAAAGCGATCCCTGATAGTGGCGTTAATACCCGGGTTCGCCTCCTCCTGAATTTTTTCAAGCACGGCAAACAGACGACCGAGTCGATACCCTACATTTACGTTATTTCTATCCAGAGACATTTGAACCTCCCTTTCGTTTCGATTATGAATTCTATTGAAGCGGTTGAGATATGCCTTCAGTATCGCTGCCCTAGCCCTATTGACGCTGCGTTCAGCACGTATTCTGCGGATACACTGCTGCATAAGAGTGGCAGGATAAGGCGAGCCGTCCAATATACTTTCAACTACCCTGCTGGCTAGATTTGGGGGGACATTGTCCATCTTATATTCTAGGGCAGTCGCGCTTAAAATTTGGTAAAGCGACAGGTAATCGGGCTCGTTTGATCCCCCATCGATAGAAAAATCGTCGAAGTGGCTAACAATTTTTTCTGCAAAGCTATGAATGCTTCCGGTTTTCCAAAATCTCACTGAGATTCTGGCGCGATTTGGCGCCAACCCAAGTACATAAAAACGATGCCCTTCATCGGCAGGTATGCGTCCGCTATACATAGCCTCGTATAGCCCCTTAACAGCTTTGATGCCGCGATCTGGATCATCTTTGCTGTTCTTAAAATACCAAGAAAAATCAGCTTCGAAGTCAAAAATGTTGTCTGTCGTACCTTTTTGAGACCAAAAAAGTATTGTATCTTCACCAACTCTAATCTGATTTTTATTTGAACTAATAAGATATTTGAGAGCTGTTGAGTATGATGCTTCAGCCTCACAACACACCGGCGAATTGAAGGCCTGTTCCTTTAAATAAGAGTCAAAACCTGAACTCTTTTGAAATGCTACAATCTTGGCGTTACTTCGCGCATTAATTATGGGCGTTGGGGTATGAAGTCGGGCAACAACACCCCTCTTTCCTGTAATGAGGCATATAGATTCTACAGATGATGATCTACCATCATCTTCGGCCTGACTTTCAGTTTCGGCAGGCTTTGACAGCTGATACATCTTCACCGCGTCCCTCTGTGGAATCAGATAATCGTCTCCTTCAAGTCGGAATGTTATATTGCATCCGGGAATTTTGATGCATTCGGTCCATAACGGATGAACCATCACATTTTTCCACTCGTCATTTGAGTAAAATAAAACGACCGCATTAACACCGTCATCTTCACGAACTTGCTTCGGCAGTGTTTCTAGCGACTTCAAAAACGTACCCATCTGTTTTTTTGCCAAATCAACCGACTTTGGAGTCTCGTCCTTTGGTTGAGCGAAGAGATAACCGTAATGGTCCCAAAGAAGATTTACAGATTGCCATGAATTAGAACCGGAACGGATTACCGATTTCGGCAGCTGATATTTTTTGCCCCTCCTCCCCTCTCTCGTGTCTTGAAGATCGAGAAAAACACCTTTCTTATCTATTATTACAATGAATTTGATCTCTTGTTCTTGAAAACCGATAGCAGGCAAACTGTCTTTATTTCTCTGATAATACTCATACAGGGCCTGGAGTATCATCTCTTCACCTCCTCGCTATCAAGGGAAGGAACGACGACAGCGCCATCATCAAGGCGAGCCCTAAAAAACATCGGCTTTGGGTCTTTTGGATCTGAAAAATCCATGTCATAGAGCATGAAACCCAATTCTCTGTTCTCGTTTATGGGTTGTAATTTTTCCGCGGATGGATCATCAATCAACTTGAAACCGCAGGAGAACTCCCTACAACCAAGATATGGCATGTTAAAACATTGACCTTTTTTTGCCCTGCGCTCAAACATGGCGTTGTATTTGCCTGGGTTTTCGTCTTTAGAATCTCTTTGAAACTCTATGGGCTCTTCTTTGCCTGCCAGATATTCGGGAACTGGGTTACAAACCTGACATCTCTTTCCAATGGGAATAAAAACAAGCTCGGCATACAGCCTGTATCGAACATCCCGCAAGATGAGCCCGGCTCGCTGCAGCCTATTATCTTCGATCAATATTCCATCTGATCGTGGACTCATCACGGCACTCACCTCGTTTCTGCGAACGGAAGCCCAGCTGATGGGAGAAAGAACTTCAATCTTTTTAATCTGCCATCTTATTGCAGGCTTCCAGAATATCGACTCGAATATGGCTCGCGCTGCCGAAGGAGTCATCACATCGTAGCTTACGCGTTCAACCTTCATTTCAGGACGTGTAAAACAGGCATAATCTCCCCATACCTCCAAACAAAACTCCTTGTTGAAATAATCTCGCATCAGCGGACCTCCTTTTCAGATTATAAACTGACCATTGTCCCAATCCGAGTCATCGGAGAGCAGACCATAGCCTGGCTTATAAAGACCAGAGCTCTTTTGAACCCAGTAGCCGTGAATTTCCTCAATATGATCTTTTCTTTGTAATTCATAAAAAAGACCATAAGGCACATTTACAATAAATCTTTGTAGCATTCGAAGAAGCCATCTCTCAGGGCCTTTTCTTCTGAGGGTTTCTATGAGCTCAAAGCTGTCATTCTTCCCTGACTTATATTTAACTATAATAGCCCTTTGTACCGTATCATCGATAAGCTTCACTGAATCAGCAAATGTCCTGAACTGAAATTTAAAATCGTCGGCATTATCCAGCAACCTCTCTTTGAAATTTGGCTTATCGAAATTATTCAGACTTTTGTAGAATTCTTTGAAGTAGGTTGAAAACACCTCATCAGTTAGGTCAAGCCGACCCGACTGACGCAAAATGCCGCGGGAAACGCTCTCGCCCTTGCGCAGCAAGCCTTGAGGCGATTGTGATGGGGGCGAAAATACGACAACTTTGCCGATCTTACCCTTCACATTAAGCTTGCCTTCTCTATTACACCTGCCGGCAGCCTGAGCTATTGAATCAATACCTGCAAGCGCCCTAAAAACCACCGGGAAGTCTATGTCTACTCCGGCCTCGACAAGCTGAGTACTAACCACTCTTACCGCTTTTCCCTCTAAAAGAAGGCTCTTTACTATGGCTATGACATCACTTCTTTCTTCACCGCACATATTTGCCGAAAGATGGATTGTACCCTCAGGCATGAGTTTATGAAGCTTTCGGCAATCTTTTCTGGTGTTAACCACGCACATAACTTGTTCATGCTCCTGCAATTCCTTCGCAATATCAATCCATTCCTTTTTGATATCTAACCCGGCAAGTTGAATGTTCGTCCGTATTGGCAACGTTACATCGCCGATATCCTTTGAGACGATATCGACGGCACCTGAAATGCCTACAAACTTGGCCCTTTCACTTCCGATTTCTCCACACAAGGCTGGCTGGGTAGCCGTACAAAAAACGACAGTCACTCCGAAGTGATCAACAAGCCCATTAAGTACAGAAAGAATCGGTTTTAAATACTCCGGCGGAAGCATCTGAGCCTCATCGAGTATGATTATGCTGTTCACTATATTGTGCAATTTTCTGCAAGATGATGGACGACTAGCCAAGAGTGATTCAAAAAGCTGAACATTCGTTGTGACAATTATAGGGGCATCCCAATTCTCGGTTGCAAGTCGACTCTTTTTATCTTCTTCATCTGGATCGATATTACTGTGATGCTCGAGAAGGGCATCTTCGCCAAAAACATCCCTGAAAACATTCGCAGTCTGCTCTATAATGCTCGTATAAGGAATAGCCATAATGATACGACTTTTATTATGGAGAGCAGCATGACGAAGGGCAAAGGCCATCGAAGATAGCGTCTTCCCGCCACCAGTGGGGACTGTAAGCGTAAAAAACCCAGGAGACATTTGTGCCTTTTTGACACAAGCATCATAAATCTTTTTTCGATAGATATTTACAGGAGTATTCTCGCTTGAGGAAGATTTAACATCCATAAATTTACGAAAATGCTCTTGCATCGCTTCAAGGGATGGATAGCTACTTCTCAACTTAGAGATATCGGGATTGCAGAATCTTTCTGTATCAAGAAAATCTGCGTCAACTAGACAGGAAAAGAGCATTCTTACCCACAGGTGGGCATGTTCAAAATTGTTATTATTCTTATTATTATCGACAAAAGCTGGCGGTGAGCTTGGACGACATTTTGTACTGATAATAGGTTGTGAACCTTCTAAAGCGCTAATCGCGAAAATCTCGTCCCTCTTTATTTCAATTGTTCCAGATGCTATACTCTCCATCGTATTAAATATTCGATTTTGAAGATCACCACCCGAGGAATCCGGCTGCCAATCCGGCAGACCCGCATGATGTCCAGCTATTATTGAGCCTAAAATCCTGGCAATGGGATGATTGTTTAACCTGTCAAAAACAAGCGCCGCGCCAGCTGTACTGTGGTTTGGCCTAGGAGCACCAGCACGCCTCGAATCGCCATAACCGGATACCCTTAAAAGATATTGCTGCCAAGCAGGAAGGTATTTACCAAGGTCGTGCAACAGGCCAGCGAGATAGGCCCAATCACCATTGGAAAAACTTTCTGCGAATTTCTTCGCAAGTTCAGCTACGTTGTTTAGATGGTCTTCCAAGAGTTGCCACTTGTCAGGAGGAGCCCCCTCGAGTGAGTGGGCGAAAAAACGATGAGACTTGATTACATCATCTTCCATATCTTCCATGCAGATTTTTCTAATGCCTATAGCGTTCACTATGCAAGACAAAATGCGCTTCTGAAATCCGCAACGAAAAAGATTACCTTCCGATAGGGAAAAGCCTTCTCGCTTCGGCTTGGGCATCCAGATAAAGCTCGATCATCGGCTTTCGGGTTTTGGTGGCGAGTGCTTTCACGTGGTCGTACTCAGGAACTGCCTTGATGATGCGACCATCGTCATCAAGCCCAAGCTTGAACCGAAGTTTCCCGTGCCTGACTTTCTTTTCCACGATCTTCCTGCACAGAACCTTCCTGTCTACCGGCCAGTACTTAACGCCAAAGGTAGTGGTCTCGCGCAAGAAGATATCGATCGCATCATCCTTGAATCCCCATGGAACCAGTGCGGAGATCTTTACCGCCGGACGGTTCTTCTTCATCTGAACGGGGGCCATGTCGACATCGGCAGCGCCGATGGAAAATAGGGAGTCTATCACATAGTCGAATATCTGTGGATTCATATCGTCTATATTGGCCTGAATGACGATCATAGGAAAACCTTCTCCTACTATCATGCGGATGGCATTTGGCATCTCCTCGAAGACATTGTCACCGTATCCGTAGCCTACGCGCTCTATCTCTTGTATCGGAGACTCTCCGAAAAATTCACAGGTCGTTTTAAGAATAGCAGCGCCGGTAGGAGTGACGAGTTCGGCTTTGACCATCGCAGGTTCGGTGGGAATGCCTTTCAGAATCTCCATCGTGGCAGGAGCCGGCACAGGCAAAAATCCGTGCGCACATTTCACCTTTCCACGGGATATCGGAAGCGGTGACGCGGATATGGAATCGAAACCGAAATACTCGAAACCTATCGCCGCACCTACGATATCAACGATAGAATCAGTCGCGCCGACCTCATGAAAATGGACCTTGTCGACACTCACCCCGTGAACCTTTGCCTCAGCCCTTGCGATGGTATTGAATATCGCACGGGAAAGTTCCCTTACCGCACGAGAGAGCGAACTCTTCTCGATCGTCTTATCTATCCACGGATATTCGCCGTGTCCCAGTTCCTTTTTGACCTCGACGCGTATATTCGTTCCCTTTATAGGCATGTGGCCGCTGACTTTGACTATCCTGTAATCCCCTACCTTCAATCTCTTCAATTCAGAGAGAAGGTGTTTCATGGGCAATCCGGCATCAATCATCGCTCCGAGGAGCATGTCGCCCGCGACGCCTGAAAAACAGTCAAAATAACATGAGGACATTCTATCCCCTCCTTATAACTTCTACCTCTAGAACAGCTCTGTCGGTGGACCTCAGAACCTTGAATACAAATTTACCCGAAGTAAAACTCTCGCCGACCTTCGGTATATGTTCGCAATTGCTTATCACAAATCCAGCCACGGTTTCATAATCTCCGTAAGGAATTTCAAGTTTGAGCAGATGGTTGGCATCTTCTATCTCCATCCTTCCGCTGACTACGTATCTGTGTTTTCCCATCCTAGTGAAGAGAGAGAGCTTGTCGTCATGTTCATCCCTTATTTCGCCGACGACCTCTTCCAGAATATCCTCAACTGTAACAACGCCGGTAGCCGCGCCGTACTCATCTACCGCAACAGCTATCTCTTCCCCTTTGCGTTTCATGCTGACGAGAAGCTCGTCCAAAGGCATCTCCTCCGGAACGAAGTATGCCTTTCTCATAAGCTCGCGCACCGGCTTTTCCTCTTCATGGAATATAAAATCCGATCCAAAAAGGACGCCTACGATATTGAAAAATCTGTCTTCGTAAACGGGGACCCTTGAAAAAGCGTGCTCAGCAAGGGCCCTCTCCGCCTCTCTCCTAGCAACCGAAACAGGGAGCGCTACCACATCGACAAGCGGGGTCATTATGTTTTCCACCTTTTTGTCTTCGAGGTCGAAGATACGCGATATCAGTGTTTTCTCTGATGGACGCACATCGCTCGCCCCCTCGGTCCCAGATTCTATAATTATCTCCAGATCATCCCTCGTCAGGCTGTCGGAAGTTTTTCTTGCCTGCCCAAGCAGAGAATCCGTGAATTTAGATAGAGGCCACACTACAGGATAAGCCAGAAATGAAAAAAACAGAAGCGGAGGCGCCATGTAGAGCACCATCCTGTCGGCATGCCTCTGATATATTGCCTTGGGAATTATCTCGCCAAAAATGAGAGCCGCAGGCCAGAAGAGCAGGGCAAAAGGAACGTAATCACGACCGTAGTTGTCTATGATATAAAAAGTTGAAACGACCGAACCGGCAACGGTAGATAAATTTGTACCCAACAACGTCGTCGAAAAAAATCTGGAAGGATGTTTCAAGACACGAAGGGCAAGCCTCGCCAGCTTCGAACCGGCGTCGGTCGAAATGGCGAGTTTGTACTTATCCGCGTTGACAAAAGCCATCTCGCTTCCGGAGAAAAAGCCTTCCACCAGCAGGCACAAAATAAGAATTGGAATGACTATTGCCAAACTCATCTAGTCCTCTATTTCTCCGAACAGTTCCTCGAGCAGATCATCCATCGTCACCAGGCCCACAATGTTCCCCGAGTCATCCTTGACTATTGCCATATGAAGTTGCGCCCTTTGAAATTCCCTGAGCAAATCCTCCAGCGGCATTTTTGAGGAAGCAAACAGAGCCGGATGGAGCCTGTTTTTTATTTCCGTCCGTTTTCCTGATTTTTTTTCGCTGTGGATCGACATCAAGTCCCTTACGTGAAAGATGCCGACTATGTTGCTTTTGTCGCCTTCATAAAAAGGAATTCTGGAAAACTGAGCTGTTCTTATTTTCTCCAACATACTTTCGTATTTTACATCCACAGGAAGTGAAAAAACTCTGTCAGCTGGCGTCAATATGTCGGCCACAACTTTGTCGGTAAATTCGAAAACGTTGTGTATCATTTCGCTTTCTTCGGAATCTATGGCGCCCTCGCGCTGACCCATGTCAACCAGACGCCTGTAATCGGCTTCCATGAATGAATGACTCGTCGTGGCGGACTGGCCGCCAAAAAGATTGACTATAAAATCGGCGAACGATGAGAGAATGACCCTCAGCGGGCTCACGGCGTAGTGAAATATCCTCAGAGGCCAAATCACCACCTGCGAAACTGACATGGCATGCCTCAGGGAAATATTTTTGGGAAGTATCTCACCGAATATGAGCACCACAGGCGTTATCACCAGAACTGAAACGAAGGTCTCGATTTCCACCGAGGATCTGAACATCTTATTTATCAGAGAAGCTGCCACTATGGATATCGACACGTTTACAAATTCATTGCCCAGCAAAATCGTTACGATCGTCTCCCTGGGTTTTTTCAATGCCGCAATGAGATTTTTTGATGATCTCGTTCCCGATTCCATGAGCCTGTGAAACTCGACCCTGGAAAGGGAAAATATCGCCGTCTCCGAACCGGAAAAAAATGCGGAACAGCAGAGCAGTACAAAAATTATCGTTATATCTGAAATCATCCCGGTTCTTTCCTGCAATTTCTCTCTTTAAGGAAATGGTCGTACCCGCGACCGATCCCGCGCGCGACAAGATCCTCGGCGTTGAGAACAGATCGAACGCCGGGATCATCCAAAACGCGCCCTATTTCGGCAACGCCGAGCGCCTCGAGCGACGCGAGAGACTGATGAATTCTACCAGAGTCCGCAGTAAAAACGAGCTCAAAATCTTCGCCGCCAGCGAGAAGGAGTTCCCTCGGGTCCACGCCTATCGCAGCTGATGCCATTCTGAAATCATCCCCTGCCGGTATTCTATTCACATCTATTTCGAATCCTACGCCGCTAGATCGCGCGATATGCCCAAGATCCGCCAAGAGACCATCGCTTACGTCTATCATCGAAGTCACACAACCCAACTTTAAAAGAGTCCTGCCAAGATCAGTTCGATGAAGAGGAGAGAGGTGCCTTTCGATAAAGGGCTCCATGCCGGATGATGTGCCCATTTTCAAAGCGGCAAGGCCGAGAGCGGAGAGGCCAACGGCCCCTGAAATAAATATGGGGTCCCCGGGGCGCGCACCTTTGCGAAGGATGGCCCTGCCCTTCTCCACCTCTCCGATTGCCGTGATTGAGATTGAAATCTCTTTTTCAGATGAAGAGGTATCTCCTCCTACAAGCGCTGCACCGGATTCCCTGGCAACATCTGAAATGCCGGAATAGATTCCTTCTACAAAATCCAGATCGGAGTCTAAAGGTAGCGCGATGGAAACCAAAAAATATTTTGGAATTCCGCCCATCGCAGCGATATCGCTCAGGTTGATCGCGAGCGCCTTTTTTCCGATATGAAACGGGGAGCTAAAGCGCAAATCGAAATCGATGCCTTCATAAATTGAATCGACGGTGATCAGCATGTCGAAACGATCGTTCATGGGAATCACTGCGCAATCGTCGCCTATTCCACAAACTTCGTCAGGAAGTCTGCCGAATTTATCACAGATTCGCGCTATCAGCCCGAATTCCCCTATATCTGAAAGATTCGGACTCATTGCGCCTCTTGAATTCTTCCTTCCGAAACCGTAAGCACGAACAACCTTCTGGAAGCCTCACCTCCTGCATCAAAAGTTATCTTCCCAGCGACCCCATGAAAATCTACCATACCGAGAAGAGAATCTCTTACTCCGTCCCTGCCAGAAGATCCTATTCTCTGGACAGCAGTTGATATCATCCTCATAGCGTCATAGCCATTGGCCTCGAGCAGCGTGGGCTCTACCCCGTAGGCCTCCGTGAAATTTTTAACGAACGACATGACGAAGGGGTCCTTCGAATCCTTGAAAAATGAATCGACAAAAAGGGCGCCCTCTACGAATTCACCGCCCCTTTCGAGAAGCCCCTTGTCGTTCCACCTCGAAATACCGAGGAGCTGTGTCTGCTTCACCCCCATCAGAGATAGCGTTGGTACGATGTAGCCAACAACTCCAAATGAGTCGGGAATAAACAGCGCATCGTAATATGGTCCTGAACCGACCATCCCTGCGGTGTTCTCCAGCATCCCCCTGCCCCTGAGCTCACCTGCAAACTCCATCTGATTAGGAGCGTAAGAGCTTGATCCCACAACCTTTCCACCGACAGCGGCCACGGCCGAGGCAAAGAGGTCCTTGTATTCAATCCCCTTCTTGTTGTCAGGATACAGGACGAAAAATTTCTTCATCCCGCTCTTTTTTGTGGTGAGATAGTCAACCAGAGTTGAAACCTCGGCAGATGGTGATACATAATTGCGGAAGACGTAGTCGCCAATAGCCGCCACTCCATCGCGCTGCGACAGGGTTATAAGCGGAACCTTGCGCTGCTGCGCCCTCGACGCCGCCTCGATGGCCGTGTTCGACATAAGCGGACCGATTATCGCAACCACATTCTCATCGGCCAATTCGTCGATCATCGATGAGACGGATTTCCCCGGCGACATCTCATCTCTAACTATCAGTTTCGTTCCGCCCGGGCCGCTGCACGGCTGAAAAATTCCTGCCGCGCATTCTACGCCCTTGAGAACCGATTCGCCATAGACGGCGAACTTTCCCGAAAGCGGAAGTATGAGCCCGACCTTTACCGAAGCCCCTTCGGCAACCTCGCCCCCGAAATCCGCAAGGAGGAGCCTCGCCGAAGCGTAGTACTCGTGTTTGGGATATGACGATATATACGACCTGAGAATTTCCGCTGCGCGCTGCGAATCTCCGCGACGCACGAGCGTTTCCGCATACTTGTAGTCCGCGTACCCGCCGGAGCGCTTGCCTTTGAAATCCGCCAGTGGAAGGGATTCCACATCGGCAACGGTTACCGATTCATCTCCAAGCCAGGCTCGCACCGATGAAAGCGCCTCATCTTCCGATATGATATCGCCTGCGGGAACGCTTGAGCTCTTATGTCCGGCCCCTGCGGAGTAGTCATCCAGTATAGAAAGCATCCATCCTATGCACTTCCCGGGAGCGAGTCCGCTTCCGCGCGACGCTATGACTCCCAAAGAATCTATCCTCAGCCTGAGTATCGCGCTCTGCGACGACCTGTCTATCGGCTGCATCTCTTTCAATGCGCCGGACTCGTCTCCAAGCCTGTGGAGCGACAAGGCCGCCTTGAATCTTGCCATCGGAACTACTGCAGGAGACTGAATCTGCAAATACGCTGCTCTGTAAAAAGAGATCGCTGTTTTGTAATCCTCCCTCGAAAAGGCCATCTCGCCTCTGTAGAAGCGCGCCTTGTCGGTCAGCTCGGTATAGGGATAAGTCGATATGTAAGAAGCGAACAGATCATCAGCCTCGCCGAATTTTCCGGCGGAATAGAGATCGTAGGCTGCGGTAAAAGCCAGCTTCATCTCGGAAGTTTCCGGATTCGGATATGCGGGGACCCCTCTGGAAATTCCGGCGCCGGCACACCCTGAAAAAATCGCCGCAATCCAGACGAGAACAAGAATTCTTTTCATCATTCCCCCTTAACCACTGAAACCATAACGGGACGCAGGAGCCTGTCGGCCAACCAGTATCCCTTTCTATGGACCGATACGATGGTGCCGGGCTCCAGGTCATCGTCATCCACCACCGAAATCGCCTCGTGCACGGTCGGATCGAATTTTTCACCGAGCGCAGGAATCTCCTTCAACTCGTGTTTTTCAAGCGCGGTCAGAAGAGATTTTCTCACTAGTTCGACACCATCGGCGATATTCTTCGCCTCTTCGCTGGCATCGGGAGAAACGTGGTCGAGCACCCTGTCAAGATCGTCCAGAGAAGGCAGAAGGCTTTCAAGCAGTTTCTCATTGCCGTATTTTACGATCCCCTCTTTTTCCCTCTGCATCCTCTTTTTGAAATTTTCAAACTCAGCCATGACCCGCAGCAGTTTGTCATGGTGAAGCTGAGCCTCATGCTCCGCGGACTCGATCTCGCGGGTGACATCATCTTCCGATGTAGCCTGATCGGAAGGCTGCCCGTCAGCCATCCCGCGAGGATTTTTTTTCCCCGCCGCCTTGACTGAATCTTTTTCGAAATTATTGGACTGTTTTTTGGTCATCTTAACGAACCTCCTGAATCACATTTTCAAAAGAACCTGCCGCGATCATGCGTCGAGTATGTCGCCAAGAACTTTGGCCGTAAAATCGACTATCGGAACGACGCGCGAATAATCCATCCGCATCGGACCGATTACCCCGAGGGTTCCCACTGTACGACCCTCGCGTTTATAAGGGGCGCCGACTATCCCCACCAAGTCCAGCCCCCGCCCCTCAGGAGAATCGCTGCCTATAAAAATCCTGACCCCCTGACCTTCCCTGCAGCGCTCCAGCAGCTTCACGACCTTGTTCTTTTCCTCGAGCTCGCGAACCACCCTGCGAAATTCCTCTGAATTTGAAAATTCGGGAGTGTCCAGAAGCTGTATCTCGCCCCCGACCACCAGCTCTGATCCAGGAATGCACGATAGAACCTCTCGCGAAAAGAGCATCGCATGGCGGAGCATCTTGTCATACTTGGCATAGTCCGTTGCCAGCTCGCGCTCTATCTTATCCAGCGCATCCTCCAGCGTCATTCCATGAAAAGAGTTGTTGCAGTAATTGGATATCTTATCGATCTCGGAAAAATTGAAATCCTCTCCCGTTTCTATTAGCCTGTTCTGGACGATTCCATCCCTCGAAACGAATATCCCAAGCACCTTGTTTTTGGACAACGGCATGAATTGGATCTGTTTGAAGATCATCTCCTCTGTGCTCGGCGTCATAACCAGCCCGACGTAATGAGAAACCTGCGCAAGGAGTTTGGAAGTATTTTGGATGATGGACATGACCTCGCGTTCGTCTCCGGCGCAGCACTCGCGAATCGCCTCCATCTCCGCATCGGAAAGCTCGCGCTTTTTCAAAAGCGTATCGACGAAGTAGCGCATTCCGGCGCCGGTTGGAACACGCCCAGCCGATGTGTGGGGCTGCGTAAGAAACCCCATCTCGGTCAGGTCGGAGAGGACATTTCTTATCGTTGCAGGAGAAAGATGCCCGGCGTATTTCTTTGCGATAGTTCTGGAACCTACCGGCTCGGCGCTCGCGATATAGTCTGAGATCAGTATCTCCAGTATCCCCGCATGTCTTTCAAGTAGCTTTGGTTCCATAATATTAATAATTTCAACAAGTTGGCACTTAAGACGAATGAGTGCCAACTAGCTATCAATAGCATGCCCCCTTGTCAACAAGGGGAATGCAAGCAAGATACTTGTTTTATATAACATTTTTATGACCGCTAGAGCTTCACGACGTCGAGATACTTAGGAATCTCCACATTCCAATGAAGCTCATTCTCGATGCGCCGCTTCAAACCCAGGCAGGCATCGGGCTCCCCATGGACGAGGAAGGTCTTTTTCGGCGGCGATTCGAATCCGCGAAGCCACCTGAGGATGTCGTCGTAGTCGGCGTGCGCCGAGAGAGAGTCCATAAATTCGATCTGAGAGTTAACCACGACCGGCATGCCGTGGATCTTGATCGCTTTTGCGCCATCGAGGATTGAACGCCCGCGCGTTCCGGCCGCCTGAAATCCCGTCATCACAAGGGTACTCTTCGGATCGGGAAGGTAGGCCTTCAGATGATGCAGAATTCTCCCGCCTGTCATCATCCCCGATGATGAGAGGATTATCGCCGGTTCCTGAAGCACATTGAGCTGTTTGGACTCCTCGGGATCATGCACCATGACGAGCTTCGATGGACGAAATGCCTTCTCCCCCTCGGCTTTTACCCTGTCGTTGAAGACGCTCTGCTCCGCAGCGTATTTCAGATAGATGTCGGTGGCATCGATGGCGAGCGGACTGTTGAGATATATAGGCACATCTGGAAGTCGGCCCTCTTCGTCCAGATGCCTGAGGATGAAAAGAACCTCTTGAGTCCTGCCGACGGCAAACGCTGGAATGACGACCTTTCCACCGCGCGCTACGGTAGTGTTTATTATCTTTTCAAACCTGTCGAAGACGTTCTCCTCAATGTGCAGTTTGTCACCGTATGTGGACTCCAGCACGAGATAATTCACCGACTTGACGTGTCCCGGATCCACTGAGATCAGGGAGTCGTAGGTTCCCAGGTCCCCTGCGAACATGATATTGAATTTGCGGTGTTTTTCCTTCACCGAAATGTTGATCATACGCGAACCCAGTATGTGCCCGGCGGGACGCAGCATCATCCTCACTTCGTCGGAAAGTTCGTGCCACTCCCTGTCCTCCACCCCTTTAAGCGAGGATAGAGAATTCACCGCGTCCTGGTACGTATAGAGGGCCATCGGGTGTTCGTGTTTTGAAAAGCCCTTCTTGGCGGCAAACTTCGCATCTTCCTCCTGTATGTAGCCGGCATCCGGCAGCAGGATCTTGCAAAGTTCGACGGTCGGCTCCGAAGCGAAGACATTTCCCTTGAATCCGTCACGAACGATTATGGGTATATAGCCGCTGTGATCTATATGGGCGTGGGTCAGCATCACCGCATTTAGCGCCTTGAGATCGACGGGAAAGGGATGCCAGTTTCTCCTTCGCAGATCTTTCAGCCCCTGATAAAGACCGCAGTCGACCAGCCAGGAGTGGGTCTGGTTGGACAGATGAAATTTTGAGCCTGTTACTGTTTCGGTCGCGCCTAGGAATTGTAGTTTCACTAAGTTTTCAAGCCCCCCTTCAAGCGGAATGGCACATTTTACGCCGCGATGGCATAAAAAAGCAAGATATCTAATTTTACATGGCGAACTCGGAAAAAATTTGGTCCGATATTTCGATTCCACGATCGGTCAGCGCTATCCTCTTTTCATCGCGCAGAATGAGCCCACGATCGGCCAGAGATGAGAGGGTTTCCGAATAAAAGTCATCAACGCTTCCGCCGAAAATCTCGCAAAAGCGCGAAAGCTCGATTCCGCGTGTCATGCGAAGCCCCATGAACATGAACTCGAGCGCTCCCTGTTTTTTATGTATAGATTCTTCTGAGGAGAGAAATTCCCCTTTCATATATTTTCCAATTTCACGCGAAACGCAACGTCTCACTCCGAATGAGTTTTTCACGCCCATAAGAAATGAAGCCGCAGATGGTCCGAGGCCCAGATATTCACCATATTCCCAGTAATTGACGTTGTGACGAGATTCCATTTCCGGCTTCGCGTAATTGGATATCTCGTAACGATTCCAACCTACACGCCGAAGCATCCGCGAAATCATCCTCATCTGTTTAAGCTGCTCCTCTTCCGATGGCAGCTTCAACTCGCCGGAAAGAACTTTTTTCTGGAGTTGGGTTCCCTCCTCCACGTTAAGGCAGTATGCGGAGACATGCGCAGGGAAAAACATCATGAGAAGGCGGAGGTCCTCCTCCAGATCAGCCATCGATGTTCCCGGAATCGAATATATGATATCGGTGCTCAGGTTTGAAAATCCGGCATCCTGCGCCTGTGCTATGGCGCGCATCGCATCCGAAGGGGTGTGAATCCTGCCCAGGATTTTCAGGTTTCTCTCGTTGAACGACTGCACGCCGATGGAGACCCTGTTGATCCCGGCCGATCTGAGCTCGCTAAACCAGGCCGCTTCTGCCGTAGCCGGATTGACCTCGCATGATATCTCCGCCTCAGGAACGATATGAAATTTCTCGGCGAGTCCGTCGAGCATGGAACGAAAAAAATCCGGCGATAGCATCGACGGAGTCCCTCCCCCGAAATATATGCTGCCGACCTCGCGCCCCTCTATCGGAAAAATATCGAGCTCGCTCTCGAGCTGAGAGATAAGTGCCGAGGCATATCCTGATTCATCGACCGAACCGCGCGCCACAGGAATCGAAAAAAAGTCGCAGTAGCGGCACTTCGCCATGCAAAAAGGGATGTGAACGTAGATACCTATTTTATTCTTCATCCCACCCCGATTAGGCCAAAATATATGGGCGAGCAAGGACCATCCCTGCCCGCCCATTATGGTGAAGAAAAAGCACGACAAAACCCTCGAAGCGATGAGGGCAAATATCATCGGCAAAATTTTCTGCAAGAACTTTCGCAAAACCGGTCGATATTTTTATAACTTATTGAAATTATTATGAATATCTAATTTGACTGTTCTATGATCAGAGTGTATAGCCTCAGCATGGCAAGGCCGCCGATAAATTCGGTTCCACTCGATGGAATAACGCTCAAGGGAGCGGTCGCCGCCCTCTGCGAAGACCGTGGATTCGTCTCAATCGATCTTCCCTTTGCAGGCTCCGGAAAAAAGAGATTTACCGTCGTGGCTTCGATGCCGAAGAGCTGCTTCAGCATGGCTGGAGGCTTTATCACCATCGACGGCCACGTCACCATCGACTCCCCCATAGAAGCGCTCAGGCGATTCACGGAAGGCTCCAGAGAAATAGCCGAAGATCCGCAGCTCCCATTTTCCGGCGGAATAATAGGATACATAGGTTTCGAGGCGGCCAAGGCATTGCTCGGCTTTGCACCGGCAGAAGGATTTTCGAGACTGCCTCAATGTATGCTGGGTTTCTACGACAACTTCCTGCTATTCGACCACATCGAAAATACGGTACGCGCAGTAAGCTCATCTGAAAATGATATATCCATAACAGCGCTTTCCGACAGGGCCCGCATCGCCTCAGCGACGTGGCAGATTCCCTCAGGGAGCCGGAGCACAAACGGGGACTTCAGGCTCTTACCAAAAGACTCATCCTTTGATCGCATCGCCAAAAACGCCTTCGACTGGCTTCGATCCGAAGCGCTGGAAAGATTTCATATGGTGAGACATGCCGAACGCCCCGCACCGAGTATGATGCTTCGTGATTTCATATGCTCTGGAAGCAAGTCCAGCATAAATTTTTCCTTCACACACGAGGGAGCGGCCTGCGAATTCTGTTCATCGGAAAATATAGCATTCTGCGGGGATGGGACCCACAGCATAGGCGACATAATCTCCAGATTTCCGGCTCCATCGGCGACTGGCACCCCTCGCTCTGCGGCAATCGCGTGCATCGAGGCCGGGGAGCGTAACCACAGGACCTTCTATGGCGGAGGTTTTGGAACGATCAGCGGAAAGACCAGCTCCTTCTGGACGATAAGCAGCTCCTCATCTTTCGTGGATGGGACTATACGCACGACCGCCGGCGCAGACATCCTGGCCGACTCGCATCCTGCAGCCGTAAAAAAAATTATGGATAAAAAACTTCTTGGGGTGTGATTATCTTCCGCCTGTGACTATTCTTTCGAATACGTAATCCATCACGCGCTCGTTTCCTATCTTTTCGACCGCCCCCCAAAACTCATCTTCGTGGGAAGCGACGTCTATCTCGCGCAGCGGCGCAACCGTTATCTCGAAATTCACATCGGAAATCATCGCATTGATCGCGGAATTTTCCGAAGGAGAGAGGTTTTCCCTGAACTCACGACGGCTCACGAGGCTCCATGTGTCTCCGAATAGAAGCGCTTTTATCAACGTGCGCAACTCCGCTGATCTCCACCTCTGCACGACCCCTTCTCCATCGGAGGCGGACTCGTTCAGATCGGAATTGGCGAATATAAGCGCAAGCCCCATCGAGGCCTCTCGCCCCATCCCGGATTCAAAAAGATTCGACATGTACAGCTTTATTTCAGCAGCCCTGTATTCGGCATCTCCTACGCTCGAGAGCCTGGCTATATCCCATTCCAGCGCCCTCGCCGCGGCGAAGCCCTTTGCGGAAGGAGTGCCCCCTTCGGACGAAAAACCCTCCCGCGCGCGAATGGACAATCCATCTTCCAGATGCGGCATCAGCGCGGAGATGGCGGAATCATCCGCAGCCTCATCGTCGTCAAACATGTTGGACGATATCGTCTCAATGCCCAGATAATCTTCCCACGCGTAAAAACCGTTGACATCGATGCCGAGCATCGAAGCCATATCGTATTGCAGATCGACTATCCCTCTAGAACCTCCCCTGTCGAACAGGGGCGTAAACTGCGCGGCGAGTTTCATGGATTTGAAAATCAAGGTTCTCCATTGATCCGCACGGAGAGGAAGCACGCCTTCGTAATAAAGCTTGAGATGCGCATTAAAACTTTCCATTATGAGACCGTTCTCCATCGATGACGGTCCCATTCGCAGCTGCGATATGATCATCGAAACCAGGCGGTCGCGAAGGCTGGAGCCCGGCATCTCGATGGGTATCTGCTTGTATGCGCTTTCGCCGCCCGGCATGCCAACTCCGAAGAGGCCGCGCTGATTGTAAGTATGAACTCCGCGTCGCCACCCTTGCGAAACGGTTTCGGAAGGGGCGGTGATAAAGGCCCTATTAGTTCCAGACTCCTTCCATCCTGCAAAGACGAGTTTTTCTCCGTCGCGGAAAAAATGTCGCTCAACGGGAATGCCGGATATCGTCCCTGAAACTATGACTTCATCTTTATCCCCTGAAATATCGCGCACCGGCGCAAATTCGAGATCGGCATCTTCATCAGAGGCGATATCTTCAGAGGAAGCATACGGCCTGCCGGAAAGCGAAGAGATGGGTGAAAAAAGCTTACCGACAGGGAATGCTGTCCGGGGTGCACTTCCTCTTGTTTTGCTTTCAACTTCCGCCCTCTTTGAAGCCCCGAGTTTCGTGGCCATTCGATTCGGATCGGCGGATGATTTTGCAAACACGCTTCCGACACCCCTCCCTTTTTCAGGGAGCGATGCCGGGTCACTGATAAAATCCGCATCCGGGGCTGCTGGATAAGCTGCTAGTTCGCCCGCGGAGGATAGAGAAGCTTTGGACGCCTGATGTGCTTTTAATGAATGTTCCTTGAGGGCTCCGCCCAAAGGGGTCGATCG
Organism: Myxococcales bacterium; assembly: GCA_012513515.1. Lineage (NCBI taxonomy): Bacteria > Pseudomonadati > Myxococcota > Myxococcia > Myxococcales > Myxococcales bacterium. The sequence goes on from JAAZCA010000016.1 coordinate 21,988, forward strand.
AAAATCGTCGGAGAAAAACTGCCAATGGGAACCTGATGCTACATCCCTAGCCGAAGCGAAATCATCAGAAAGATCGAGGGACTGCGATGACCCTGATGAAGATGCTGAAGGAGACTCTCTCTCCGCCGATTTTTCGCCAGCCCCCTCGACCTCCATTCCTTCTGAAAGTTCCGCGCTCCGATAGGCTTCAACGGAGAATGGCTCAACGAAACCCGAAGCTGCTTTTACATCGTCCTTAGATTCCGAAGGGGATGAAGCTGTTATTTGCAGATCCAGAGATGGCCTAAGAATATTTTTTTTCGCAGCTGCTGCAACATTCTGAAAAGTTGAAGTCAGAACCTCCGGGAAAATCTCATCGAGGGGGAGCTGCGCACCGACACCCGTCGCAAGCGCTCCGCCATTTTTAAGCGAGTCAGCGACTGAAAGGATGGAGAGCGCCCTCGAACCGGCGACTATCTCCTGCCTCTTGTCGTGCGTGACCGCTTCAGCCAAAAAAGGATTTACACTGGAAATCACACTTTGGGACTGCTGCCAAAAGGCCCTAAATTGCGAAGAAGCCGAAAGCGCAAAAGTTCCCGATGCCGCAGTTGGTGTAAAAGCGGGCATAGAAAGGGGCACGGGCTGCAAAACAGGCAGACCGACGACCGGAAAAGCGCTTACAGGTGCTTTTGCTATCATTTCCCTGTGCGCGGGCGAAAAAACGCAAAGACCCGCAACCCTCCTCTGTACGATGTCGTTATCGGACAGCTTTTGCTCAAGTTGCTTAATTTTGAAAAAATTTTCACAGCCAATCATTAGAAAGAGTGAAAAGCAGATCAAATACTTTTCATGCCGAAGCAACCTCGACCTTTTAGATCCGATAACTATGCAGAGGATAAACAATGGCGGTAACAATGACAGAGCTAATTGACAGAACTAATACGCAACATTCCCATTTTTTCGCCGATAATAGCTATGAAGCCCGGGGGCTGGCTTACATTCCTTTATTTTTCAATAGGTTCGGTTGAAAGGAGTTTTCCTATGTTTTCAGGCGGAAAGACAGATATAGCTAGAACCGGTTTATCGCGCCGCGGTTGCGGACATAACGGCACCACCTGTGAAAGTAACGAGGAATATCCGGTTTGCGCATCCGCAAGCCGGCAAGAATCGGAGATCCCTTCCACCTATGTCAGTGTAGGAAGCAATACAAGGCTCTTCGATATTCCGGGAAGGCTCCTCGGATTTGTGAATTTAAGGTCACTTACACCAAAGGAAACTGCCAAAGTACGCGTCGACGAGGATGGAAATGTAGGGTCCAGATACAATATTTCCGGCATAGCCGGGGTTTGCCGTTCGGATGAAGAGTTCATATTCGACGCCAAAGGCAATATCGTTCCGGAAGAAATCGTTCAGCTGCACAAGGAACAGTTAGGAGCACTCGCGGGTCTTTTGGAGCAGAACAAGCTAAACGACACTCAGACATCCTATCTGAGAGATCTAGCCGAAACTATGAAGGGCTACAGGAAGGACTACGCATTCTTCGGATATTCCGACGATATCGGCAAAGAGGGAGCGCTTGCGCTCTACAACCAGTTGAAGCCATTCGACCAAGGATACGACGAAGGCGGTATAAAGCTCACGGTAGAAGAGATGCGCACCGTCGCGCAGATCGCCGGAATGAACGAGGATGATTTCAGATGCGCTTCGGGAGAATGCCCCGGCCTCAATGAAGATTTCGAATCGGAGGGGCTAAATGCGACGGGGAGGTACCTCTTCAAGGCTGTGGGGCCCGGTAGACCGGAGAGGATAGAAGATTTCATAAAACTAATTAAGGAGTCAGGGGATGCGATTGATCGGGAAAAAAAGGCAAAGATCATAGAATATCTGGAAACTGTCAAAAGCTTCCAGACTCAACAGTTTGACCAACAGATGGAAGCAAGCAAAAAAATGACTGAATCTCAGCTCGAGGTGGCCCGCGAACAGATGGACCAGATGGCCATGTGGCAAAAACTGGCGATCCTTCTTCAGCTGCTTTTCATAGGCATAATAGGATGGGACAGATTCGTGCAGGCCTACAAGAAAATTGCAGGCAAGGAGCTCGCCGTATCCGACTTCAGCAAAGTCGTCAAAGGGATGCTTAAGATCAACCCTACCCTGGAAATGACAGGCAGAGTTGAAGAAGCGCACGAAGCATGGAGAAAAACGGACACCCCGGGATTCCGAGGCATAATGTTCGACGAGCTCCCTAGGGAGGGGAAAGACTCTGTAGCGCTTCAGATGCTCATATTGAAAGAAAAAAGGGATCCCTCCGTTCCCAAAGACATGCTAGATGCCCCTGTTTATAAAATAAACGCGGCTGAATTTCAGTCAGGCACAAAGTACAGAGGCACTGTGGCCGACAAAGTCGCAAAGATAAGAAAGCTAGCCGAGAGAGGACCGGTTGTAGTATACATTTCAGAAATCGATCTTATATTCGCCAGCGGCAGCACATCAGATGGGGCATCCGAACAGGTAGGAAAGCTGATGCTCGACCTTTTGGAAGATCCTAAAGTTCAAAAAAATCTCGTCATCATAGGGACTACGAGCAGAGGGGGAAGATTCACACCTAAGAGCGAAGAACGCCCTGACGGCATGAAAACGATGATAGAGACTTTTCCGGATTTAGACGGAAGGTTTAACTGGGTAAAGATTCATAGATATACCCTCGCCGAGGTCATCCAAATCGCTACGGGCGAAAACTCTTCTGTAAAAAAGAAATATTCCGACTTTTATCGAGTCGAAATCCCGAATGAAATCATGGATGCCTCTGCAAAGGCGGGAGAGCACTTCTATAGAGCTAATCATCCAACCCTTGCAAGATTCCCGGCATTCACCCAGGTGATAGAAAATGCCTGCCGAATGGCGAGGGATTCCGGCTCAGCAATCGTTACTATGGATCATGTTTCGAGAGCGATATCTGAAATTACAAAAACGTCAATCTCGCTAGAGGAATTGACTAAAGTCGCAAGTATGAGCATTGAGGAGGTGGAAAAGCCGCTATGGGATGGAACGGCAGAAGGGCTGAAGACCTTTAAAGTTGCGGCCGCCGAAAACCCAATGTTCGACGTTGATGCAAGGTTTGAAGAAATGATCAGAACCGATCCGATCTTTGGAGGAGAAGTGGAAAGCTATTCCAGACTTGAAGGGAATTTTGCCCGCATGGTCACCGACATGTCGGTCGCCTACTGGGAATCTTTGGGCAAAGAGGAAAAAATACGGTTCTTGCGAGCATCCGCCGTAAACGATCCTACAGGAAGACGCGTAATGAGAGAGGTAAACGGGATCCCGGCGATAATAGTCGAGCAGTTCGTGAGAACAGCGACGGATGAATGTCCATCGTTGGAGAGACTGGATCTAATCGCATCCGGTAAAATCGTCGAAGCAGTTGGAGCCAGGGTTCAAGGTGGCAGAGTGGCCACTCGCCAGCTCTCGGAAGAAGAATTAAACATCCTTGAGGCTGACACCGAATATCAAAAAATGGACGCCAGAGGAAAAGAACAGGCAAAGCTCCAGTTGCGCATGATCTTGTCGAGCGCCGAACTTCAGAAGGTCAATGGCTTCAATAGGGCCGATGCCGCTTCCGTCGGAAAGTTCACCAAACAATTTGTGGAGCGAAGAGGGGAGAGGATAGAGCAGCTCAAGCGGGATCGTAAACGAGGCGAACGCGGGAGAAGGATAGATCCGAGATTCGCATTCTGATTAAAACGATGAAGATTAGAACTCATAAGGGAGGGGCATCCCTCTCCCTTATCTTTTTCATCCGAGCCGGCCCATAGATTAAAGTAAATAAAATCATATAGTTAAGAGCAAAAATGCTTTTTGTAAGATCAAGCAACATTCCCATTTTTTTGCCGATAATAGTTATGAAGCCCGGGGGGGCCGCTGTTGAATCTGTTATTTTCGACATGTAACGGCTCAAGGAGGCTTTATGGTAGGAGCAGGTGAAACGCTAGTTCAGACCTTCAAACCCATCGAGCAGGTCGCAGCCGAAAACGGCATAACCATGGATGAACTTGAGACGACTCCCGCAACGAAGGCCGCGGTCGGACCATATACCGTAAATTACACAGAGGAAGAACGAATATTTGGAGTGGTCGCTGAAGGCCCCTACAAAGGGGAGGTTATAGGCCCTTGCAATCAGGGATCGGAAGGGATGCTCTTATCGGATGTATATCTGAGCGCCGATGAGGCTAAGGCGATAAGGGACACTGCCGGGATAGAGCGAAATATTCTATTCCTCGATATGGATTCCACAAAGGAAGGGATGTACTGCGTAAAGTCATCTCACGCCAAACACGTAGCAGCGACCATGGATTGCAACGACCTGGAAGAAAGCATAATGCCCGATTTCATAGAACACTTCTACGGCATCACCAGATATCTCCCCGTCCCTGGAAACAGCAGATGTGCTAAAATAATGGACTCGCTGGCGCCATCGATGCTAGTTGAGGGAGTCAAAATCGGTTCGGGATTCGTGGTCGCCGGCATAGCGGGCGAAAGGATAGTAAAACTCATAACCGGCAAATCCCTGATCAAGGGCCCCGCCAAAAAAGTCGTCCAAGAAAGCCCCTCACCACCTGTCAACGCGAGCGGAAGGCCGATCGTTCACACCGTGGAAAAGGGAGCAAAAAGAACTTCTAAACTCGCTAGAAGAGGAATCCACAAGGGTCTTAGAAGAGCTGCGAGCAAGGTTCCAGGATCGTTAAAGATCGTGGCCTTAGTGGCCGTCGGAGCTGGAATCGTGGTATTTTCATCAGAAAAGGCAAAGGCCTCCCCAAAACCCGGCCATTTCGTACCACTTGAAGAGATCCGCAGACCGACGAATTTCTATGACATAGGAAACGGCAAGGTATCGCTCTATGATACCTGCAAAGCCTCGACAGGGTGCTATTTTCTGAATTGGATGATGTCCGGATTAGATTGGTACTTTGCACAAACGAGCAGCGAAGCGCATTAAAGGAATATAGATAATTGCAAAAACGCCCGAAGCCAATGGCCCCGGGCGTTTTTTCTTTTTCAGTGCTTCGTACGAAAGGGCGGATTCAGGAAAATCCGGGGAGCACTATCGAAAGGCATCCCCGGATTCATTTTTATCTATAAAAACTGTTCGTATAGCTCTAATCTCGAATACTCAAGATCTACACCAATATATCACCATCCTTTATCAGCGCATCGCGTTTGCCATCGGAGTAGATGACCTCCAGAAGTTTGCATGATATCGGGCTGTCCTTGGCATACACTACATCCTGGTGGACGACATGCGAAGGAGATATGAAATCCTTCACGCCGGTCTTGCCGCCGAAGTGATCGCTGCGACCGTAGGCCCAGTGAAAGCCTGCCTTCTCGTCTTCCAGCACGATGCCGGTAACTTTTGCCTTGTCGTTGCAGCCGATTGCGAACTCCGCAATATTTTGCCAAGCGCGGTCCTTCGCGAATTCCTCGCGCAGCTTTTCGACCTCCGGCCCGCTGCCCTTTACATCGACGATGCGATTTCCCTTCACGACATAGACGACCGTCTGGTTACCTATTCGATGGGGAAGCTCTCCCGCAGTCTTGCTTCCGTCATTTTCGTTGGGAGTTACGAAGACTTCTCCGGCAGGCAGGTTGGATAGCGCGCCGTCTTTCCCCGCCTTGGAGGGATGAAGTATCCCGTCATCCCTGTGAACAGGAAGATTATTGGAAAGATCGAAATAGCATTTGTGACCGGTGGAAAATTCCACTTCGCCTGCGACTGCCTTTTCGAAATACGGGGCGATACGTTTGCAACGTTCCGCTATCTTCGCATAGTCAGCAGAAAGGCCGGTCTCCTCCATGAACTTCTGACATCCCGGCATGCTGCCGACGCGAAGCCTGTCGAGCTTGCGCGCATAGTTGTAAAGGGGGGCCGTGGCTGAAAACTGCGGCATGACTATTATGATCGTTGAAGAAGAAATGAGCTCCTCAAAGTTAGCCTCGCGGTCGCCTATTCTGCAGATGGAGGGGAGATCCGCGTTGTTTCCGCCGGTAGCGAGATATGTGACGAGCGGATTCACGGTGACTCCGAATTTGCCAGCCAATTTCGAAAGGCCCTCCCTCCACTCGGCAGCCATCGCGCGTCGTTCCTTCCACCTCGACATATCGGAAATTCCGCCGTGAGGAAGGTCGTGAATTACTGTGACCACCTCCCCCTTTTCAGGGTTGAAGATATCGACAAAAAATTTCTCCAGATTGAATGCCATAGCTCTCTCCTTTTTTTAAAATTTCGTGGCAAGAAATCAGTTCACTCCGAGCAGATCGCAGGAAATGCAGGCGATGAGCTCTATAAACTGAAGCATCTCCTCTATATCCAAAGCCTCGTTGGCGACGTGAAAATCGTCGGCATCGCCAGGGCCAAAACCAACCGCGAGTATCCCGGCCAGATTAAAGGGCTTAGCAAAGGTCCCTCCCCCCATTCCGAACGGTTCAGGCTCGCGGCCGATGATCTCGCGCGCGTTCGACTGTATCGTTTTCACAAGGATGTTGTCCGGATCGACCTGATGCGGCGGATTATTGTCGAGGATCTCGAACTCAAACCTCCCGTCCTTTATGCCTTCCGTGCAGCTCCTCATATCCGCTACGATTCCCTCTGCACTCTGTCCGGGGACGTAGCGGATGTCGTAGATCGCCTCCGCGTAGTTGGCGACGTTATTCGCGGCGCTGCCACCCCGTATGATTCCTAGATTGACCGAAGGTTTTTTCAGGATGGGATGGTGCTCGTGTTTAAGTTCGAACTTCTCGACCTTGGCGATGAAGTGGGCGAGTTTCTCTATCGCGTTAATTCCCAGCTCCGGCGTAGATCCATGGGCCTGCTTGCCGTGCGATTTTACCTTGATGACAGTGCGCCCCTTCTCAGCAATGTCTATCTTCATCATGTGCCCGCCGATATCGGGGATGATCGCGAAGGTCGGCTTCAGATATCCCTTGGACGTGACGAAGGCTATACCGGGATCGGGTTCATCCTTCTCGCGAAATTCCTCGCCAGCGAGCGCAGCTAGAACCAGTTCTCCTTTAAGCGAAACGCCGGCGTTTTTCAGGAGTTCCATCGCCATCACACAGGCAACCGACTGCCCCTTATTATCCATGACGCCACGGCCGTAGACCTTGCCATCTTTTTCGGTCATGACCCACGGATCGCTCGCCCATTCAGCCCTCTCGCCCGCCGGAACGACATCGAGATGGCAGCCTATACAGAGGGATTTTTCCCCCTCGCCGTAAGTAGCGATTATGTTGCCACGCCCTTCGATCATCTCGTAAACTTTGTAATCTATTCCGGCTGCGTCGAAATATCTTTTTAGGATATCTACCACCTTGGATTCCTCGCCGCTGATCTTGAGGTATGGGTGGTCGGATAGCTGCGCCTTGCCGCAGTTGACCGACCTTACCGCCACCATCTCGGAGAGCAGCTTGAGCGACTTCTTCCTGATTTCATCTCTGTGCGCCTTGAAATACTCGCGGATCTTGGATTTCATGGAAGGCTCCCTTGTTTAAAAATGTTTTGATTGCAATCATCCCCGCGGTTTTAAGCCGCCGGAGATATATCTGGTGAGATAGTCCTTGGCGGTTCTCACTGCATCGATAAGATTTACGCCTTTTGCGAGGTTGGCAGCTATCGCAGATGCGAACCTGCAGCCGGTTCCGCGCGGGCTAACTCCTTCGATGCGGTTGGCCGTAAACGAATGATATTCGTTTCCGTCGAAAAGGACGTCAACCGCATCACCCTCCAAGTGCCCCCCCTTAACTATGACGGCCATCTCCTTGCGCAATCCGCCGCCGAGTTTCATGTTCTCCCTGTGTATTATAGCTGCGGCAGTCCTCATCCCTTCAAGCCCTGAAATGTTCATGCCGGCGATGGCGCTCGCCTCCGAGAGGTTGGGAGTGATAACTGAGGCAAGCGGCAAAAGCCTTTGTCTCAGGAAGGTGTACCCATCCGGCTCTATCAGCGCCACACCTGAAGAGGAATGCAAAACGGGATCTATTACCACATGATTCGGAGCCAGACTTCGAAGAAACCATGCCAGCGCCTGCGCATTGGATTTCGTTGCAATCATTCCGATTTTGACAGCGGCCACCTTTCGCCCTTTGCATGCGGTTGCCAGCTGCTGCGTCAAGAGATCTGCGGGGGTGGGATGAATTGAAAGAAGTTCTTCGTCGTTCTGCGCGGTAACGGCCGTGATCGCGAAGATGCCGCTGACTCCGTTATCCCTGAAGGTGTGTATATCGGCCTGGATTCCTGCCCCTCCAGAGGGATCGCTTCCGCCTATGGCAAGGACGACCTTATTTTCCACATTGCCCCCTTGAGCATCCCGGCGACAGCCCTTTCCCGGTTAAGGAACTGACGTCGTCGAACATCTTGGAATAATATGCGACTTCGCCGGATATATCGCTGGCCTGAGACAGGGCCGTAATCATGGCGACAGAATCGGCTCCTGCGGATATCACGTTGCGGATATTTTCACGGCATATTCCGCCTATAGCCACCACCGGCAGGCTTACCGATGCGGCAAGTGCCCTTAGCTTCTCTATCCCCTGCACAGGATGACCGGGTCCCTTAGTCATCGTATGGAAAATAGCGCCGAAGGCTATGTAATCCGCTCCCGCCGACTGCGCCGAGTGCGCCTCATCTATCGAGTGCGAAGAATAACCGACGATCAGTCGCTCCCCATGCCTCTTTTTGATATCCGCAACCGGCTCGTCATTTTCACCTACGTGAACTCCATCGGCACCGACCTCCGCCGCTATATCGGCATGGTCGTTCAGGATGAAGGTGAAATCGAAGTCTTTTTTCAGCGCGGCTATGAGCAGCGCATCACGCCTTACCTCGCCGGGAGATGAGTTCTTCATCCTGAGCTGAACGATCTTGGCACCGCCCTGCAGAAATTTCAAGATCAGAGGTCGGAAACCCTGAAACGGATTCCACGCCTCGTCGGCTATCGCGTACAGGCCAGAGATCTGCGCTTTTTTTCTGGATGGCGAAGTCTTCATTCCAGGCCAAACTCCTTCATCTTCTTTCGAAGCGTATTTCTATTGATACCCAAAACCTGCGCGGCCTTCATCTGGTTGCCACCAGACCATTTGAGACATTCCTCTATGAGCGGTCTTTCGACCTGTCGGATCACCGTCCTGTAAAGCCCGGTAGCGCTTACTTTTCCCAGCCTCTCAAAGAAGTGGGATATTTTTTCCTCCATGATCCTATCTATAGCCATCCGCTTGAAATCGAATTCAGCGAAAATTTCACCGTCCTTCCAGCGTCTCGGAGGGAAATGAACCGCCTCTATGGACTCGGAGGGGGAGACGAGCGCGGCATAAAATATCGCTCGACGCATTTCCGCATCATCCTCCCAGCTGATCTTTCTTATCCACTCGCGGCCGCTTTTGGAAATCGCCTTCGGGGGAAGAGAAAGCATCTCGCAGCAGCTGGAAAGAATTTCCTCGGCCCTTCGAAGGACCTCTGCGCCTTTTCCCCATGGGAGCATCTTCCCCTCCTCACAAACCTGATATCTCGGCATATATGCGATTGCAAGCGCCAAGAAAACAGGGCAATCTCCCCCTCCAAGATGTGGAAACTTCGCAAAAAATTGCAGGGGATTCTCGCGGGAGAAGAGGGCGCGATCGTCAAAGATCCGGGCGGAAAGGTATCGGTAGCCCTCGTCTATCCGAACAGGTACTCGGTAGGAATGGGAAATCTCGCGGTACACAGCCTATACAGGATAATCAACGAGCGCAGCGACATGCTCTGCGAGAGATTTTTCCTTCCAGACCCTTCGGATATGAAGGAGCATCTGCGAAGCAAAACCGGGCTCCTTTCGCTCGAAAGCCAGCGACCTCTCTCGGAGTTCGACTGCATCGCATTTTCGGTATCATTCGAAAACGACCTGATGAACATAATCCCTATTCTCTCGTTGGGCAGACTCGAACATCGAAGAGAGGCGCGAGCTTCAAACGCTCCGGTCCTTGTCGCGGGAGGTGCCGCAGCGACTATAAATCAGTCCCCCTTCTCCCCCATCTTCGACTCGACAATTCCCGGAGAATTCGAGGCATTTGCCGATGAGCTCCCTGAAATAATTCTCAAAAAAGATTTTTCGCCGCGCAGAAGGCATCTCGAAAATCTCGACTCCTTCGATTGCGAAAGCGTCATAGAAGCGCCGAAGGCTCAGTTCGGAGAGATGCACCTGATGGAACTCCAGCGAGGATGCCCCCGCGGATGCAAGTTTTGCGCAACACCCAGCATATACAGCCCGTTCAGGGAGAGGAGCGTCGAAAAGATAATATCGATGATCGAACGCGCAAAGACCCGAAAAAAGCGTTTCGGACTCATCGGCTCCGATGTGCTCAGCCACAGGAATTTTTCCGATATCGCTGCAAAAATTCATGAGATCGGAGGAAAATTTTCCCCATCATCGATACGCGCCGACGCGATCACCCCGGAGATCGCAGCGATACTCGCCAGATCCTCGCACAAGAGCTCCGCTATCGGCGTCGAAGCCGCGAGGGAAAGCCTGCGCAACACGCTTGGGAAGGGACTTTCCGATGCCATGATATTCTCCGCGGCCGAAAATCTGGCAAGCGCGGGAATAATGGGGATACGCCTGTACTTCATGATAGGGCTGCCCGGCGAAGATGACGGGGATATTCTAGCCATACCGGAATTTGCCAAAAGGATCCGCGATACGATGGCAAAGTTCCGCCCGAAGGCCCCTTCAGCGGGATCGGTTGAAGTTACAATATCCCCCTTCATACCAAAGCCTGGAACGAAGATGGCCTCTTCAAAATTCGAAGGAATCGCCGAAATAAAAAGACGCTTCAAGCTTCTCCGATCGGCGGCCGGAAGAATGCCGTGGTTAAAGCTCGGCTTTGACTCGCCGGAAAGCGCTGCGTGCGAGGCATTTCTTGCCACCGCAGGAAAGGAAGCGATCGAATTTCTGGAAACCGCATTTGAAACAGGAACTCCTAAGGCAGCTATAAAAAAGCATGCCCCGTGGCTCCTGTAAAATCCAATGCAGGGTTGACGGTCGCATCGATGCAGTGATAGAGCTCCTTTCCCTATGGACAAGAAAATATTCGCATTCATCATATTTTTTCTGATTTTTGCCGCTCTTTCAAACCCTCTTGAGGCCTCGAGACACCATCAGGGACGAAGCTCAGCCGGAAGGAGAGCTCTATCCCCACAGGCAGATGAATCGGTGGAAAAGTCACCGGGTAGAATTAACGATGCCTACGTCATCCACTTCATCCTCGACGGCACCAACGCCGAGGCATTCGAAAACGCGCGCGAGAAAGGTCTTCTCCCGAATATATCGAATATGTTTTTCGAGAACGGCGCGGTATTTGAAAAAGGACTCTCACTCTTTCCGTCGACATCCACCACAGTCTATCAATCCTACGCGACCGGACTTCTACCCGGAAGATCCGGAATACCGCACCTGCAGAGAATGGACAGGAATACAATGGAGGTTGTCGATTATATGACGATCTCCGGAAACAGGATGATGAACTCAGACCTGATCAACACGCTGGCCCTCATAAACCCCGCGAGCGGGAACCTTGGTGAAAAAACCTCTATTTTCGAATTGCTGGAAGGCCATCCCAGCGCCGCAATCTATAGTAGTTTTTATCGCGGAGCCTCGTACGTCTATCCGAAGATTCCAATCAAGGCGCTCTGGTCGGCATATGTCAGCGGAAACCGGGAAAAGGTCGATGATCTTGCGCTCAAGCGCGTGATGAAAATATTTTCGAATGACGATGCTGGGAAAATCCCCAGATACACCTTGGTTGGGCTCTATTCTTCCGATATCGTCGGGCACCATTTCGGCCCCAAAAGCCCCGAGGTCGAAGGGGTGCTGGCCCGATTTGACCTCTTCCTGGCACAGTTCGACGAGCTGCTGGGAAAACGGGGCTTAAAGGAGAAGACCTACATCGTAGTTACAGCCGACCACGGAATGCACGAAAGCGGGCGTCTCTTCAAACTTCAGAAGGAGCTTGAAGAAAAGGGAGCCCACTTCAAGCCGAGAAGCCCGAAAGATAAAAAATTCATCATCTTCGCAGCGGATAGAGGCGTCGTATCGACGCATATCTACGTGAGGCACGACGGAGGATTCGAACCTCTGACAGATCCGGAAACGCTTCGAAGCCTTCCCAGCATACACGGAGGCGATCTGGACCTGATCAAATCGCTGCTCGAACTCGAGGCTACCGAATTCGTAATCGTCAGAAGGGGAGAGAGGAATTCCAGGATCTTTTCCAAGGATGGAAAATCCGCCGACATAGACTGCTTCAGGATAGGACGCTCAGACTACTGCAGCTACGAATTCGACCGCTCGCTCGGAGATCCCTTCAACTATTCTTCCAACCCTGAACTTTCACACCTTCTCGACGGAAGCCCTCATTCATCTTTGGAATGGATGCACGCAACTGCCGACGAGATGTATCCCGATGCGATCATAAGCTCCTCACTGATTTTCGAAGACGGCCGCGGAGGCGACATATATCTGACAACCTCTGATGGATACGGACTCAGAAAGGCGAAAGCCGGAAATCATGGCGGGCTCTCCTCGGAGGACATGCGCGTTCCCACAATGATATCCGGCCCCGACGTGCCTAAAGGAAAGTTCGGTACAATGCGCCAGACAGATCTCTATCCTCTGCTGATCGAGTGGTTCGGTCTCACCGCAGATGAGGGAAACTACGACGGAAGGAATCCGTTAAGTAAAAAGGCGGCCAAGAACGCTGAAGCGGCCAAGCTTGCTGAGATGGACAAAATATTTTCGAACAACCCGCCCGTTTTCAAAATAGTCGATATGGATCACTTCGTAAGAAACCAGATTGCCCCGAAGATACCGACATCCTCTTTCTCCATGTTGATACCTGCAGCAAGGGAAGAGCTGAAGGTGCGCTCAGGAAGGCTCGCAGCCGTCCAGAGCTACGTAAAAAAACTCCAGGCGATAAAGGAAAATCCGGAGGGGCATCCCGATTTCGACCAGAGATATCTTGAAGATCACATCAAAATCACGGAGCGCGCATTCAGAAGAACCTCGATGGAGCTTCAGCGCATCGAGGATATCATAAAAATTCTTGAATCCTGCAAAAATCCTTCAAGCTACGAGTGTAACGCGATCTAAGGAAAGGCCGATGCTAAAGTTCTTTTTCAACAGATTCAGCGTCATGGTAAAAATTTCAGAAACTGCGGGATTCCTCCTGCTGCTTTGGCTTGGCAAAAAGATATTTTTCCTTGAAGCATCGGCATCATCGAAGGTCCTTTTTCTCTGCATAGCATTTCTCTACCTCTTCATTCGGGCATGTGCGATGATCCATTGGCACAGGGACGCCAAGAGGTTTACCGGAATAGAGCTACAGTTCAAAAAGACGCTCGTCCCGGTTGCGTACATAATGACTATATTTAACGCTGCTGCGCTTGTCGCTGATCCTACGCCATTTCTCGCCGCAGAATTTCTGCTGTTGCTCTTCATGGCCCACGTGAACGCGATACTGCTCTGGCTTTTCTGGAAGGATGATGAAACCCTCCCTGTCGCTTCGCTCTCAAAACGTTCGAATTAATGACGCGCGAGACCCTGCATCATTTTTAAATAAACACATAATTCATTGTAATAATTGCCTATTTTAAGCATAGTGCAAAATTTACTCTGGACAATCATGACGCAATATTGTTAGTTCTCGCCCATGCCAACCATACGCGAATTTCTTGAAGGATTCGGTCTCCCGGAGATAACGCTCTTTCTCCTGACCACGGTCGTCATAGTCATGGCACGCGAAGGAAAGCGGATCTTCAGAAGGAAACGGCAATGAAAAAGCCGAAAAGAACGTCCACCCGCAAGGCTTCTTACGACCAGGGAGATACGAAAAACCATGTGATGGCAGCCGGAAGGGAGATACTTCTCGCGGCCCGGGGAGCGCTGCGCTTCTGCAAGGACTACGTGGAAAACTCCCCCGACTCGGCGTCGAAACAGCATCTGGCCAGTTTCTTTTCGAAAGCCATGGCCGTGGCGGATGATCTGGGAAAAAGCATCCTGGAGATCTCCCCGGTCAAGCAAGCGGCGGAACATATAGCTAAAAGCTTCCTGAGCTCAGTTGGCGAAGAGATGAAAAACTCATCCGACAAAACACCGCGTTCTCACAAAAATCCAGTTCACAACCGCAAAAAAGGCGGTCGCAGAAAATAAGGTCTCACAAGTTAATATGGGAGGACATATGACTGAAAGAAAACCGAAAGTCATAAAGAGATATCAGAACAGAAAATTGTATGACACTTCAGATTCCTGCTACGTCACGCTTGAGGATATCGGCGAGATGATAAAGCTCGGGGACGAAGTACAGGTCATAGACAACGCAACCAAGGAGGATCTTACCGCAATGACGCTCGCACAGATCATCTTCGAAGAACAAAAGAAAAAGACAAACGTCCAGCCGCTCGGGACGTTCAGACAGATCATCCAGGGAAGCGGCGAGGCCCTCAAGGACCTGATGTCGATCGGAGCGCGCGAGATAGGGCACGTAAAAGATTTCGTGGATGACAAGGTCCGCCCCGCAGTAAGCAATATACAGGAAATTCCACACGTGAAATCTGAGATCGAAAACATAAAACGCCGCATCGAATATCTCGAAAAATCATTCGCCCAGATGAGGAAATCTAGATGAAAACATGCTGCATCTTTCGCTCGTTATTTTCTCTGACAGTCGTGTTGGTTCTGCTATTGCCGGCATCCGCAGCGTCGGCGTATCTGCTCCCTGTTCATCAAATGACGCAGGAGGATTTAGGGAGACCCGCGGAGGAAATCCTTTCCGATTATGAAACAAGGATGAGCGCCCTCGGCACGAGGTCGAGCCTTGAGAAAATCGAACGGTATTCCAGAAATAAAAAAATCAGGCTTTCATCTTCTGAAAAGACCGCCCTGCCCGAACATTCAAAGATAAAAGAAGAAATAAAATTCTGGCAGTACGTATCCGATTTAAAAAAGTCCTTACTGGAATTGTTGGGCCCATCCCCTTCTGAAAAGGCCACCTTGGAGGCCGATTTAATGGCCAAGGTCATAGTACAAAAGCTCTACGATATATCGCAGGAATACCGAATCAAATTCACGGCGCTATTTCGAAATCTGCAGATCAACAGCGGAACGGCCAAGCGCGGCTTCTGCTACCACTACGTCATAGACTTGATATCCGAACTCTCCAAAAGTCACTGGGAACATCTCGAGTACAGGTGGGGAGAAGCATACGCAAGGACATTTCGCGAGAACAACGCCCTTGTGATCACGGCGATTGGAGCCCCCTTCGAAAGCGGAATCGCAATAGACGCATGGCGCGCCGGCGGCCGACCTTTCTGGAGGAGAGTTTCACAGGACCGGTTCCCGTGGAAAGAAGCCCAGTGCAGCGCGTACGAATGACGGACAATTCCCGAATTTAGGCCAGCGATCTAAACCTTCAGGAATGCCCAGAGCCTCTTCATGGCAAGTTCGGAAAGCCCGAGGAAGCTTATCCCCAAACCTCCTCCCCTGCCGCCTCTCCCTTCGCTCCTTCTCACGACCTTTCCTGTAACCCGCACTGGACGCCTATGCCCAGGCAGCGCAAACGAGAGAAAGAGCATGGTCCCTATCTTCAGAGGTATATCCGACTCCAAAAAGAGCCCCCCCATGCTGATGTCCATCGAATAGACGTAAAACAGCCCCTCTCCGAATTCATCCTCGAAGACCACCTGAGTCCGGTGAGGTCTGCGCTGGTGGATCCTCTTTTCGGCGATCTTTGTGAGCGTACCCCTTGTCATGGCAGGAGCCTCCCGACAAGTTCGAAGAGTTCATCAGGATGAAATGGCCTACGCAAAAGCCAGCTTTTCTTTACCGAGGCCAGCATCCTCCCATGATTGCCGGAGATTTCGTTCTCCTTGCATATGAATATCTTCGGCACGGCCCCGACCGGGATAGCCTCGACCATGCCCTGGACTATATCGTCAAATTTCTTGCCGAAAATATTGGAATTGATGATGGCCATGTCACACTTTTCACGCCTGAAGAAATGAGGCCTGGCCTCTTCAAAGCGCTTCCTTATCACAAGCTCCGCCTCAAGTGGCTCTAGAAGCAAGCGGTACATATTTGCGGCGAGCTCTGAACGGTCCGCGATTATTATGCGCCTCTGTCTAGCCATGCCATCATCTATAGTTGAGCCCCCCGGCCGATGCAAGGAGGCACATCGCTTAAAAATAAAACCGCTAGACATTATGTTCCTTGACTTTTAGGGGGTGGTCACGTAAAAGCTACCCACATATATGCTCGTTTTCATAAGGTTTTTTTGACATCAAAATAACCGGCTGAAAATACAAAATTTTAAGGAGGGGTGTCATGAGGAAATTGTCGTTGTTGGTGGTGGCGGTACTTTGCACAGCTTTTCTGTTTGGGTGCGCACAGCACCAGAAGAAGCCTGCTGCAAAGGCGAGCGCTCTGCAGAGGGTTCATTTCGATTTCGACAGGTCGAATATAAAGCCGGAATATGAACCGGTCCTCCGCGGAAACGCAGCGTGGTTGCAGTCAAATAGTAAGGCCAATGTTACTATCGAAGGTAATTGCGATGAACGCGGATCCATTGAGTACAACATCGCCCTCGGCGATCGCCGCGCGAAGTCAGCCAAGGATTATCTCGTAAATCTCGGAATACCTGCCAGCAGGATTCAGACCATGAGCTACGGCAAGGAACGTCCTCTTTGTACGCAGCACGACGAGAGCTGCTGGTGGCAGAACAGGCGCGCTGATTTCGTAGCCCGCTGATTTTATCAAAAATATTAAGATGCAAAATAGACAGCGCGCCCATTGCAGGGCGCGCTGTTTTGTTGTAGGTCTCGCTGCAGAATTTTTAAAAGGAGGATTCAATGAGGAAAGTCGTGAGTTTTTTAGCGATCCCGGTCGCCGCGCTGATATCATCCGTATCATTTGCCGGGCCGCTGGATGACAAGATAAAATCCCTGGATGAGCAGCTGCAGAACATTCAGCGAACCTACACATCAAACAATCAGAATGTCGCATCGTCCATAGCTCAGGTCGAAGCGATACGCGAAGATTGGAATATGATGAAGGGGCACGTCGATGCCAACCGACACCTCATAACCTCGCAGGGAGAGGAATTATCCAGAAGGATGGACTCTCTAGACCACAGGATTACTTCGATAGAAGACAGGATGTCCATATTTTCAAGCCAGCTTTCCAAAGCTCTGGCCAAGATAGCACCGGAGGCCGCAGCCGAAGGGGACCTGTACCAGACGGGACTCGATCTGGCTAATGAATCAAAATATCTCGAAGCCGCCGCGTCATTCGAGCAGTTTTTGAAAAAATACCCAAAGAGCGAATTTGCACCCAGTGCGCTGATGTGGGTGGGAGAGTGCTTCTATTCCATGAGGGATTATCAGCGATCCATTCAGGAGTTCCAGAGATTCATCGAAAAATATCCACGCGACAAAAACACAGGACTCGCAATTTTCAAGCAGGGAAATTCATTCTATGAGCTGGGGATGACCGAAGAGGCAAAAGCATTTTTCAACAAGGTAATACAGAGAGAGCCAACCAGCGAAGTAGCGGCCATGGCAACTGAAAAATTGACGAAGATCAAAGAGCGCGAGGCGAAAGCATCGGGTATCGCTCCTGTAGGAGGAGGAACTGGCTCATATCCGGGCGAGACGATAGAGCAGCAGCGCTCCAGGATGATGGGGACGACCCCTGAACCGGAAAAAATTCCGGCGGCGAAGCCCGGCAAGACGGTACCTCCCGGAAAGTTCTAATATGATAGTGCTGGGAATAGAATCGTCGTGCGACGAAACCGCCGCCGCAGTCTTCGACTCGGGAAAGATACTCTCCAATGTCGTCGCCACGCAGCATGACGTTCATGAAAGATTCGGCGGCGTAGTTCCTGAGCTCGCATCAAGGCGCCATCTGGAAAATATCGTCCCTGTGATCGAAGGGGCATTGACCGGCGCCTCGATGACGCTTGATGACATTGAGGGTATCGCCGTTACAAACGCCCCCGGACTCGTCGGCTCTCTGCTAGTTGGAATCTCCGCCGCCAAGGGAATAGCCTACTCCAAAAACCTGCCTCTTGTAGGCGTGAATCACCTCGAGGGACATCTTCATGCGGCATCGCTTCAGTTTGGAGAGATCGAGCACCCATACGCTGGGCTCGTCGTTTCGGGCGGTCATACCAGCATATATCTCGTAAGATCTTTTTCAGATTACGAACTGCTCGGAGCGACCAGGGACGACGCAGCCGGGGAGGCCTTTGACAAAGTCGCTAAATTGCTGAGACTGGGATATCCCGGCGGACCTGCGATAGATCGCGCCGCTGAAAAAGGAAATCCAAAGGCGTTCATTTTCAACAAGCCACACTTCTCGGAAAAAACCATGCGCGGAATCGTGCCGCGCCAATTCGATTTCAGTTTTTCTGGGATAAAAACCGCGGTTTTGAATCTGCACAGAAAACACTCCCAAAGCGAAGGGCTGTCGCAGGAGATGGCGGCCGACATCGCTGCCAGCTTTCAGGAATCCGTCGCAAGGATACTGACCCAAAGCCTTCTCGAAGCCGCCGAGATTTCATCATGTAAATCGGTCGTGCTGGCCGGAGGAGTCGCAGCCAACAGAAGGCTCCGCGCCCTGCTAGCTGAAAAGTCCGATGAACGCGGAATCAGGTCGTTTATTCCTGACATGAATCTATGCACGGATAATGCAGCCATGATCGCAAATGTAGGCCATGAAAAACTCATCCGAGGTGAAAGAAACGGCTTCGACCTGGCCGCGATTTCAAACCAGGAGATAGGAATCAATTGAAAAAAAGCGAGTCTGTCCACTCCATCCTCAGGAACTTTGAGATAAGGCCTAAAAAAAAGCTCGGCCAGCATTTTCTTCACGCAACGCCAACGATCAAAAAAATAGTAGCCTCCTTGGCAATAACGAGGGGCGACACGGTCGTAGAGATAGGTCCTGGTCCAGGAGTCATGACCCCTTTTATATCTGATGCGGCCAAAAGCGTAATAGCGATAGATGCCGATGCCGACATGATAGAGATATTAAAATCCAGGATGTCTGATAGAAAAAATGTGAAGATCGTATATTCCGACATACTCAAGGTGAAACTGCCCGACCTGATAGAAAATAAAAAGCGCGTTAAGATAATAGGCAACCTTCCCTACAACATTTCATCTCAGATAGTATTTTGGATGATCGACTCGCGCAAAAATATCTCGAAGGCCGTGATAATGGTCCAAAAAGAGGTGGCGCAAAGACTCGCTGCAAAACCCGGAGGAAAGGAATACGGAATACTTTCAGTGATACTTCAGGCCTTCGCGAGATGCTCCAAGCTCTTCGATGTATCTCCAAATAATTTTCTTCCGCCCCCAAAAGTCACCTCGTCGATCTTGATGATAGAATTCTCAGATCCCGAAGATAAAATAGGCAGCGAAGAAGTCTTTATAAAAACAGTCAAAGCGGCATTTGGAAAGCGCCGAAAGACCATAAGAAACTCTCTGTTGGAATCAAAAGATCAGTTGTTTTCGGCAGTAAAGATAGACTCCGCCCTCACAAATTTGGGAATCGACCCAAAGCGCCGGGCGGAAACCCTCTCCGTTAAAGAGTTTATCGCCCTCTCAAATCTGCTCACTCAATAATCCTCCAGCCAGGCTATACGAGTCGCACACGGACCCCTCCAAAATTTTTCTAGGTTCTAGACAAAGGCTCGGCCCTCTGTTATAGGGCGCGTATGCCTGAGAAGGATGTGAAATATATCGCTGTTGACGGCCCCATAGGATCTGGCAAAACGACGCTGGCTAAGATGCTTGCAGAATCCCTCGGTGGGCATCTCTGTTTGGAACTTTCCGACAAAAACCCATTCCTCTCCGACTTCTATAAGGACAGGAAGAAAAACGCCTTCAAAACACAGCTGTTCTTTCTCCTCTCGCGATACCAGCAGCAGATAGAGCTCAAGCAGCGCGATCTCTTTCAACAGACGATCCTTACGGATTACACCTTCGCGAAGGACTCGATATTTGCCGAGATAAATCTTTCCGAAGATGAGCTTGCTCTTTATAATACTATATTCGGTCTGCTCAAAGAAAGGTTGCCCAAACCCGAACTTGTGGTTTACCTGAGAGCGGACTCCAACGTGCTCTTGCAGAGAATAAGAAAACGCGGGATAGACTTTGAAAGATCGATCGACGAAAGTTATCTGGATAAACTCACCGAGGCCTATAATAGATACTTCGTAAACTACAACAACACCCCGCTTCTCGTGGTCGACACCACGAATCAGAACTATATCGAAAACAGGGAGGATTTCGAGACGCTCAAAAAAGAAATCCTCGGACACAAGGGCGGAACCGTCCATCTCATCGCAAGGTAGCAAACAAATTGAAGAAAACTATTCCACAGCTCGTAAAACGTTACAGGGGCGGCGAAAAACTGACTATGCTCACCGCATACGATGCCACCTTCGCCAAGATACTGGATGAATCACAGATAGACATGATCCTCGTCGGCGATTCGCTGGGGATGGTCGTCCAGGGACATGAAACGACGATACCCGTCACGCTGGATGAAATAATCTATCACACCAAATGCGTCAGCCGCGGAACCAAATCGGCGCTGGTAATAGCCGACCTTCCATTCATGAGCTACCAGGCATCCAGGACACAGGCCATGCTCGCAGCCGGTCGGATATTGAGAGAAGGAAACGCCGACGCGGTGAAACTAGAAGGTGGAATGGAAATGGTCGATACCGTCCGTCTGATGACGGCTGCGGGAATACCGGTCATCGCACATATAGGGCTCAAGCCGCAAACGATCAGGATGATGGGGAACTACCGAATTCACGGAAAAAATAACGAGGAAGCGGAAGCCCTCCTTGCAGAAGCCTCAGCATTCGAAAATGCCGGCGCTTTCATGCTCCTGCTCGAAGGCGTCGCAACCGAAACAGCAGCCGATATCACCTCGCGCGTATCGATTCCAACGATAGGAATCTCCTCCGGCCCTCACTGTTCGGGGCAAGTGCTTGTCATATACGATCTGCTGGGCTTTGACCCGTCATTCCATCCTAAATATCTGAAGGTCTATGCTGATGGAAAAAGTTTCATATCGGACGCCGTTACTAAGTACGCCTCCGAGGTCAAGACAGGGAAATTTCCATCCGAAGAACATAGCTTCGCCGCAAATAAAAAATAAAACCCATGAAAATAATCAAAACCGTAGAAGAGATGAAGGCGTGGTCCGCCTCGCGCCGCGCAGATGGAAAGAAGATATCATTCGTCCCGACGATGGGGGCGCTTCACCAGGGGCATCTTTCCCTTCTGAAAAAAGGCAAAGAGCTGGCGGACGATCTCGTCCTGTCGATATACGTAAACCCAGCACAGTTTGCGCCAACCGAGGATCTCTCCTCCTACCCAAGGGACTTGGATGGAGACCTCACAAAAGCCGAAACTTGTGGAGTAAGCGCAGTCTTTTTCCCCAGCGATGACACGATGTATCCGTGCGAATATCGAACGTACGTATCGGTAGAAAACCTTACCGAAAAACTATGCGGAATTTCCAGACCATCCCACTTCAGAGGGGTGACCACCGTAGTGGCAAAACTATTCAACATAGTCTCTCCAAACTTTGCCATCTTCGGTGAAAAAGACTACCAGCAGCTTATAGTCATAAAACGCATGGTCGCGGACTTGAATATGAGTCTCGAAATAATAGCTTCCCCTATCGTAAGAGAAAGCGATGGCTTGGCGATGAGCTCCAGAAATGCCTATCTCACAAAGGAGGAAAGAACTGCTGCGCTCTCGATAAATGCCGGACTGAACAAAGCAAAAAAAGCTGCGATGGCAGGAGAAAAAAACTCTTCGAAGATCGTCGGAATAGTGGCGCAGGAAATAGAAAGCTCCGAGCTTGGCAAAATCGACTACATAAATCTCGTCGATGCAAAAAACCTAGATAATATCCCTTCCTGCGACCGTCCCGCCCGACTCTTAGTCGCTGCATTTTTTGGAAAGACCAGGTTGATAGATAATGTCTCGATCTAGGGCCGAAATCCCGCCCGAGCGGTTGTATAACCCCCCCCTACAAATGAACAATTGCTCGTTGCCCCTGCATCATTCTTCTGCTAAATTGAGCCGCATAAATAGAAAAATACATGAATCTGGAGCTATAACATATGGAAATAATTAGCGCTTCTGTTGCTTTGCCTATGACGAGCGGGGCCCCAGTTTTGAAAAACGGAGCCGTCGCAATAGAGCTCGGAAAAATCTACGCATTCGGAACCCTCGACGAAGTCAAATGGCAGTATCCGTCCGCCACCATAAAAAATTATGACGGATGCGTGCTGATGCCCGGGCTCGTAAACGCACACTGTCACCTAGATCTGGTAAATTTTTACAACATCTCCGTGCCGCAGGACGACCCGCTAAATACAAGAGTTGATTTCATCGAGAGCCTTATTACCAGCATCGACTACAAGCAGGATGCCGATTCAAAAGCCGTCATAGACGGGATTCAAAAGGGGATCTCAAGGCTAATCGAAACGGGGGTCACATGCGTAGGCGATATGACCCACTTCGAAGGCACCTTCAAGCTGCTGCGCGAGATGGGGCTGCGCGCGATAGTCTATCCCGAAATTCTTGCAGGCAGAGGGGAACACGCCCAGCAGCGCTTCGAAGTGGCCCTTGCGCTTCTGGAAAAATACACGGATGCGACGCACGACAGGATCAGAGTTGGCCTGGGTCCCTACGCACCATACCTGCTATCAAGAAACCTTCTAAAAATCATAAGCCAGCATGCGAAGGAAAGTTCGATACCTCTCGTCATACACGCCGCCGAGTCATTCTCCGAGATGGAGTTTTTCTTTGATTCAGAAGGTCCTATAGCGAATGAAGTTTTCCCAAGCCTTGGGTGGAAAGAGCTGCCTCCGGCGTTCAGGAAGACCCCGATATCTTTTCTATCCGAAATAGGGTTCTTCGATGCCCCCACGACCGTCATCGGAGCGCTCCACCTTTCCGACAGCGACCTCTCGCACATGGCCAGAAATCTGGTAAAGGTCGTCTACTGCCCAAGTTCAAACAGAATCATGAAACACGGAAATTTCCCGTATGGAAAGTTGGCAGAGCACGGAATACCCGTAGGGATGGGAACCGACTGCTGGCAATCCAAACTTGGATTCAACATGTGGCATGAGATGAGGACGGCCGTGGAATGCGCCTCCGATCCGCTTCCAACCTGCAAGGAAGCGCTGCAGATGGCCACCATAGGAAGCGCGCGCGCAATGGGACTCGACCACATAATCGGGACGCTCGAGCCGGGGAAAAAGGCCGACCTCATAGCCGTAGCGCTGCCCGATATTCCCTGCGACGATTCCATCTACGACACGATGATAAAAAATATCGATCCGCAGCACGTAAAGCTGGTGCTTGTAGGCGGCAACGTCCTGAAGTGAGAATGGATCATGAAAATTCTGAGCGGACTTAAGGAAATATTCAAAAAGTACATGCTGGCGGGAACCGCGGTGCTGGTCCCGCTAATCGCCACCTATCTCATACTGAAGCTCATCATCAACTCTTTCGATTCGATGATGATGTCTTTTCTGCCAAGCAACTTGAGACCGCAAAGCATCTTCGGCGTGGACATCCCTGGATTCGGACTTGTCGCTACGATAGTCCTAATACTGATCGTAGGAATCTTCACACGCCTGTACATAGGAAGATACATGGTGGTAATAGGCGACAGGATAATAGCCAAGATTCCACTCGGAAGAAGTATCTACAGCGGAATAAAAAAATTAATGGCAACCATTCTCGCCAACCATGAGGAGCGTTTCAAGAGCGTCGTGGCGGTAGAATATCCAAGGCGCGGATGCTGGGTGATAGGATTTGTAACCAGCGACGCCTATAAGGAAACTAAAAAACTATCCCCGCAAGAGATGGTAAACGTATTCGTACCCACTACCCCCAACCCTACCTCGGGGTTCATGATAATACTCCCAAAATCAGATGTGAAAACGATCGACATTGACATAGACGAGGCATTTAAACTGCTGATCAGCGGCGGGATCATAAACCAGCCGGAAAGTCAGGTTTGACGGTAATCCAGTAAACCCATCCGACAAAAATTATTGAACTGTGGTTTACAGGGCCTCTTTCAGATATGGAGAAGATATGAAAAGCTTTTTAGATCTCGCCACAAACAGGAGGAGCGTCAGAAAATATAAAAGCGAGCCGGTGCCGGAAGAAGTTCTCATGAGAATTCTGACTGCGGGACAGATGGCGCCTTCCGGCAATAACTCGCAGCCGTGGCGTTTCATAATAGTAAACGATGCTAAGACAAAAGAAGAGCTCTTCAAGGTAGCTGGCAGGCAGGAATGGATACTTTCCGCCCCATTGACGATAGCAATAGTCGCCGATCTTAAAGCCAAACTTCCCCAAAACAGGATGGATGAGGAGATCTCCATCGACGACAA
>JAAZCA010000017.1 GCA_012513515.1 Myxococcales bacterium
AGGCAATGGTTTTTATTGCTGAGCGGTTACGCAAGGGACGTAATCATAAACTGACAATTGAAATGCCGAGATAGCTCAGCTGGTAGAGCAGCTGATTTAGGCAGCCCTTATGAAAGCGGCTGCGCATGCAGACGGTTTCGTTAGGGCTGCGAATCCCTGGAGTGCGAGGCAATGGTTTTTATTGCTGAGCGGTTACGCAAGGGACGTAATCATAAACTGACAATTGAAATGCCGAGATAGCTCAGCTGGTAGAGCAGCTGATTCGTAATCAGCAGGTCGTCGGTTCGATTCCGATTCTCGGCTCAAAAAGCTTCGGAACCCTTTTCGGGTTTCGAAGCTTTTTTGCGTCTTGAAACAGGTGATAAGCGACGACTGGATATAACAGGTTCGACAGAGCAACCCTTGCGAAAGCGGATGCGAATTGTGCGGCTGGCCTTAAAAGCATAATATCAGGCAGAGCAAAGCTTTTCTCACCCTCGGGACAACTCCACCCTCCCCCCAATTACAGATCAAAAAAAATTTCCGACAAACAACTTGGGGATTTTGGTGCCGATAACTAAGGCAAGTAAAACGGACCAAAAAACCACAGGAGGATTAAAAATGTCAGAATTTAAAGTAGATGCAAGGGATACCGACAATGCCAACCGGATAATAAAGGCGATGGTAAACGATGGATATGTATCGGCAAAAGCCGTATCCGAACTCACCGGTCTCGATCAGAAAGAGGCTAAAATGCTTGCCGAGAGCATGAACGACGACGGACGAATATCGTCCGACGAGCTCAAGATGATGAAACAATCCAAGTGATCTGAAAGACTGCTCGGCATCTCCAGATCTATAGGCGGATCCGCCTCAGATATGTACGAGGCCGCACAGATACTACGACATCTCATGAATATGGATATAGTGCACTGTGAAACCAAAAAACTTGGAAGCAAAAACGCATCATATACTGATACTGATAGGTGCATCTATAGGCGGGTAAGAACAAATCGGGAAGAAATCAATGCCGCCGGAAAGGAGGCAATAAGCAGGCTGGAGGCCATAGACTTATCGGGGGTAAACATACTCCCCGCCGTAGAGATGATGTTCGAAAATTTTGCAAGAAGGACATCCCTTCCAGAGCTCAGGATGTTCGCCGAACAGTTCAACTTCGGGCTCTTAAGCGACTCTCAAAAATCCGAATTGTCGACATTCCTGGCAGAGAAAATCAGACTCGAGAGAGGTAGATTAGAGCCTATTCATACGTACATAGTGGCTACAATCCTAAGCAGCGGGTTGGGAGCCAGCGGCAGAAAAGCGCTTACGGAAACAAAGCGATCCATTGACCGCATACACAAACAGTTTGTCGACGAGTACGGCAACGAATATCATGATCTCATCAAACAAGTCGACAAACTCTGCGAGATGGCGGAGTTCAGAAGGAAATTCGATAATCTCAAATCGTATCAATCTGGGAGATACGAGCTGAAAAGGAAGAATAAAAAACTAGCAACCTTAATCTTTTCAGACCGATAAGTCCGGGCGAGGTTTATTACCCTTATGACGATATATGGAACAGGCGCACCTTTTGGGCTTGCAAGCACCGCCTTCATATTAAATGCGGTGCCAGCAACCATCCCACAACCCATATTTTCTCCCGCTCTTGTGTCCATATGCGCCGCCAGGCCAGGGATGCAGAGTTTTTCCACATCACCCAGTTTTGTCCACCTACCTCGACACGGATTCAAACAGGAGATGCCTCGGCAGGATACCTCCTTCGATATAGCCAAGTTCGGACTGTACAATTCAGTGCTATTAAAGGGAAAAAAATCGGGCAAGGCCGGTACCCTCTGTGGAAAGAGAGCCCCCCGAGGCAAGATGGAGGAACTACCGAAAAAACAGTCCGATATATATCCCTTCCCTGTAAATCCAGATGGCTATACATTGCTCTATGCTGGCATCCCCATTCAGGCGATAACCGACGCCGTAGGCACCATGATAAGAGGCATAAGAAATGTATTAGGTAATCGCAAAACCGTGTCGTCCGAATCCGCCGAGCAGATCGTTATTTTTTCCTCTGATAGTTTCAGCGCCGCTAGTGAAAAGAAGAGAATGATGGATCGGGAAAAACCCGAAAATATCTATCTACTAACAGAGTCAATAAGCAAAGATGGTAATCGCACCTTCATAGTTACCGAATTAAAGTTGGACGAATCCCTATTTTCCCCCCTAAAGGGCGCCATAAAGGATAAGGATGTCTTAGAGAGATTTTCCAAATATACAAAAGAGTGGCTGGAATTCATCATCGCCCATCGCAACAGGTTGCAATTTTACAGGAACGAACTCGAAAGTCTGGTGCGGATAAGACAAACATTCCTCGATCTTGACGATGCCTTTCAGAAAGAGGCGATAGGCCTCATGGAAGAAATTGAACCATCCGAGTATATAGACAACCCCACCATCAAAAATCCGCTAAAATCCGCTCCGCCTTCGAACATTTGCACATGCCTCAGAAATTTTGTCATGATGCGCAGGGCACTTCAGGAGAGAGGAGTGGCCGCAACATACGAAGAGGTGAGGTTCTTGGTGCTTGATAGAGCCTTCAATGACATTGTAGTCGCTTCCAGGGAATTTTTTGGAACCATGGAGATCGGAACGACGACTGAAGCTGCTCTTTTCAGAAGCAGATTGGTCAGGAAGTGGTTCGGATTTGACATCCCATCACACAATCTTGTCTATATGCCTAGCGCCATTGGTTTTATGGAATTCGGTGATGGCGCGCAGGTAAGGCTTGAGTTCGGAAAATACGAAGGAGCTGCGGGCTTGCAGTTTACCCTACATTCCACGAACAAGGAAGGGATGAAAGTGCCCCTCGCGACCATAGGGTTTCACGAAACTGATAACGAGATAACAATCAATCGGTATCAGGGACATAAGAATAGAAGTAGTGAGATGAGGGAATTCAGGCGTTATTCCGGAGGAGTTGCGCCCCTGCCATGGCTGGCAAATGCGGTCGGCAGACTCCTCCTCGGCAAGGCCTTGCGCAGCGGCAAAGCGCTTAAGTGGATAAGTGGCGAGTATGTAAGGATGGCATATCCACATAGCGGCATAAACTCGGAAGATATCAATAGCTATTTTATGACCTTACAGGACGCGAGGGATTACCTAAGCGGTGAAGGCAAATACATGCGGGTTCCTGCGGATGATTTCGAAAGCACGATGGGGACTATAAAAAAATACAACGATACCGCAACGGCGCTTGGCTTTGTAAGAACTATGGATGACAAAGATCCTTCACCATGGTTTGTCTTCGACACTTCAAAACCGGATATCTTCGGAGCTGGGATCGCAAAGGGAAAGGGAATCAACCCAAAAAAGTTTGAACGCTCGATAAAAGATTTTGATGAAGCCCTCGGCACCGTAAGTATTCCGGTAATGGCGCAGGGCAAAGATTTCAACCCCTATTGGATCTTCAATAATGCGCCAGCGGATCTATGGTCTTCGGAAAACAACCCTTTTGTCAGAGATTACGCGCCATACCGCACGGAAAACAGCGCAGATCCAAGAAGATCAGAATTTTTTGAAACGCAGGAGGTTCCAAGCCCGGCATCGACAGGAGATACCAAGCTTGGAGATGGCAAAGAAGCAGAGAGCTGACTATCGGCCGAGGCGACAATGTCAAGGTGAACACAGGTGACAATAAGACGAGCATTTCGAGGAAACACCTGGGTTAAAAAACGTTGCGCATATCAATCCGAATAGAATTCTTGACACAAGAACACTGAAAGCACAGAAGCTGCAGCCGGTTTAAACATCGATTTGCTGTCGGCGACACATAATAAAAAGCTAGCAACTTAAAATCCTCCTGGTCGATAAAACCGGGCGAGGTTTATCAGCCTTATGACGATACATGGAACAGGCGCACCTTTCGGACTTGCAAGCACCGCCTTCATCTCAAATGCGGTGGTGGCAACTATTCCACCGTCCATACTGTCGTCCGCCCTTCTGGCGGCAAGCGCGGACAGGGCAGGGATGCGGAGTTTCTTCGCTTCGATGGGACTTACATATCTCCCGGAACTGGGATTCATAAATGAAGATTTCCGCAAAGAGGCTGCCACCTTCAGTAAAAAGTGTTTGGCAGCAACCGACAAGGTATCTCTCTGCAGTGCTCACAGCAAAGACAATGATGCGCGTGAATTTCTAAAAGCCATGAGCACGGGATCTAAAACTCTTCGCTATGCCATGTCAGAAAAAATTGGAATCGCCAGAATAAACGAATCGATCGGCCTCGGCTGTTTTGCACTTTCGAAGATCGAAAAAGATGAGCTCATCGGGGAATATACCGGATACATATCGGAAGTAAGCCTTCTGTCAGGAACAAACGCCTACTGCATGCTCTTCAACCCATGGATCGAGTTAGTAAATCATTTTACACGAAAATTTTTACCCACGCTCGTTGTCGATGCGGAGGGGGGCGGAAATGAAACCAGATTCATCAACCACGCCGCATCTGGACTGATGATATCCGACAGCGGACTCAGCGTCGAAAATGTGGAGCTTTCCACAGCTTTTTCCGCTGGGCTTTTTCACACGCTATTGCACGCCACGCGGGACATATACGAGGGTGAAGAATTGAGATTCGATTATGGTCCGTCCTACTGGGACAAACAGATGAAGAAAAACGATTTCACCGCATATCGGCTTTGCAAAGATGGCGTATGCGAAATCGCGGCATTTTAGAAGTCATAAAACACGCACTACGACCATGCGTTCCCTGATCGCATTTCTCTCATCATAGTTGGCCATAAGCGAGCATTCCAGTTTCTCCTCCTCCGCCGTGGTGCCCTTCCTGATCAGCGAGAAATGCGCGCGCTCGTTGCACTGGTTCTGTAGTTCTGAAGGGTTTATGCTACTCTCGAATTCATTCTCAACGAACTCGATGAAGTGATCCCCGACCGACATGCCGAGCGACTTCTTTGCGACTGCGTTAAGCCTTATCACCTTCCAGGCGGGGCTGAGAAGAATTACCCCGTCGAGCATCCCATCGAGAACGTTTTCGAGTTCCTTCTTTTCAGCGGAAAGATCGTCGAGCATATTTGAAAGAGATTCCTTCATATCCTCGAACGACCCCTTGAGAAGTACGATCTCATCTCCGGTAGAAACATTCTTTACACGAGAGCCAAGGCGAGATGCTGCGAAACGCCTTACATCAACGGCAAGCTCCGATATCGGCTCGCTTATTCTCGATGAAATGAGATAGACAACTATGAATATCGCAACCATCCCAGCAATGGATATGAAAAAGATCCGAAGCTTCTGCCTGTAGAGCGGTTCCAAAAGATCATCCTCCGGAAAAACAATCGCGAGGGACCAACCGGTCTTGGAAATCGGGCCGAAAGTAAACCAAGACTGTTTATTGTTCATGCTGTCGAAAAGAGAGATGAATCCGGTCTCGCCCGCCAGCATCTTCTTTCCGAGAGCCCGCAGTTCTTCATTTCCAAATTCGCTTGCCGCATCGAATATGCTGAGTTTGAGTTTCCATTCCTTTCTGCGCATTGAAAGGAAGGTCCCCTTCTTGCTGAGTAAAAAGGCGTAACCGTGCCTGCCGACGCGCAGCAGATCTACCGTGTCTGTCAGATCGCTGAGGGCCACATCTGCAGTGGTAACGCCCGCAAATTTTCCGCCGATATCGAAGGGGAAGGAATAGGTCGTCATCGCAGCATTCCCCCCGCCAACATCCAGATATGGTTCGCTCCACAGAGGTTTACCGGTGAGCCTGGGGGTAGCAAACCATTCCCATTTTGGATAATCGTACGCCGGACGGGAAAGATCCCTGTACAGAATATCTCCGCCGGATCTATAGTAATACGGAGCTCTCAAGCTCCCCTGCTGCGGTTCAAAAGAAATCGTAGAACCATAGACTATCGGATTGTCGTCGAGAAAGTATTTGATCAGGTTTTCAAGCTGTTCGTCAGTGCCTACCCCGAAGGACTGGATGGCAAGGGCAAGCCCCTTTGCCTCTTTCTCAACCGATTCAAGCTCAGAATCTATCGTCAATATATGCTTCTCAAGAAGGGTCATGGCACCCTTCTTTATCTCGGCTTCCAAATTCTTTCTGTCCGATGAAAAGCTGGCCCAGGTGAGAAGCATAAAGACGACGAAGACCGCGGATAATATGAAAATCGTGAGTTTGGCCCTAATGCTCATCTGAACCCTCCCTGATATTCATGAGAGATATCTTTTATCAGAGAAAATTCATTAAAAAAAGTTCAATCGGCGGAAAAAACCAAAATCAGGGAATGAATAATTATTGCAAAAAGGGGGAGACGCCCGAACGACATCTCCCCCCGCATCAGTCGATATGGAAATACAATCAAAGCTCTGCTGCAGCCACCCTCTTGTTGTAACGCCTGAGAGACTGGAGCACGACCGCCGCTACGAACATGAATACCCCACCCAGCAGAACGACGGCCATCTCGTTGTTTCCCAGGAAGGTCTTCATGATCCTGCCGAGGGTAAGCGCTGCAAGTATCTGCGGAATGACTATGAAGAAGTTAAATATGCCCATGTAGATGCCATATTTTTGCGGCGGGATTAAAGATACTAGAATAGTGTAGGGCATCGCCAGCGTAGTGGCCCATGCGAAACCCACTCCAATCATCGCTATATAAAGATAGAACGGATCGCTGATGAAATAAATGGAAAGCAAACCTATCCCCGCTGCAACAAGGCCGAATGTGTGAACGCCGACGGCTGTGATCTTCTTCACAAGATACGGCATCAAAAAGGCGAACGCCGTGGCAACCACCTGATATGCCACCATGGTATCGCTGGCGAAGGAAACCCCTTTTTCGTAAAGTTCGCTGCCGATTTCAGCAGCACCAAATATATATTTCGCCACCGACACCGAATAGAACATCCACATGCAGAAAAAACCCAGCCATGTGAAGAACTGCACCCCCGAAAGCTTTCTCATCAGCGGCGGCATCTCTTTCAAACTGACGAAAAGTTCTCTAAAAAAAGATTTGAACTCCGCCCCTATCCCCTTCGACTTTCCCTTCATCTTCAGAAATGCCTCCATATCCTCAGGAGGATATTCCTTCGTTGAAATCACGGTGATAATTATCGTGGCCAGGAATATTATTCCCGTTATGTAAAACTGAAGCTGAAGCGAGGAGCTCGCCACGATGCTTAGAGAGGGAAATATTTCAAGCCAGTCCCTCGCCGCGACCCAGAAACCCACCCCTCCGCCAATACCGATGAGTATGGTCTGTATCGAGTAACCCGTCGCGACCTGTTCCTCCGGAAGGATGTCCGCCACGAAAGCGCGAAAGGGCTGCATGCAGAAATCTATCGCAAAGCTGAGAAGCCAGAAGTTGAGAACTGCGGTCCAAAGAAAGGTGGTATTTGGCATTATAAAAAGCGCCAACACCGAAAGTATCGTGCCGAAAAGTATATATGGTCTTCTCCTGCCAAGCGCCCCCCACGTCCTGTCGCTCATGTAACCAACCACGGGCTGAACTATGAAACCTGTAAGCGGAGCAGCAAGCCAGTACCAAGGGATCTCATTTGCCAGCGCGCCGAGCTTTTCAAATATCGGGGTTACCCTGGCAAACTGGATGGAAAAACCTCCCTGGATTCCAAAAAACCCAAGGCTTAACAGGACTATCCGCAGTATCGAAACTCTTTTCTTCTGTATCATTGGTTTCCTCCAAGGTTCGCGCTAACCTATTTAAAAAAAACAAAATGGCAAGAGGATATACGTGAATTTTAGGATCTTGCAGCCCCGCCCTGATTTTGCAGCGACAAAACCCCGGATAAAACCCCATTCACTATAATTCGCTCCAGCTCACAATAAATCTGACGATAAAGGAAATGTTCGCCAAGGCAGGGCCATCCATCTCCAAGCATCACCAAAAAAAGTATCCGGCAAAAGAAGAGAAGCTTTCTTTATATTTTTTAAGTAACCTCTGAAAAGTCAGCAAATTCAGGGCGCCTCTAAAAGCTATGCGATTGATTCTTCATCTTAATCTTAATAACGATTATTTGCGGATATAAGTTAGTCTTACAAAAGACGGATCAAAGATCAGGGATCAGGATTCGACCCCCTCCCGCAACAGCCGTGACTTGTGACTCGTGACTGGTGAGCGGTCGGAATGGGATTCCCGCTTAAGACCGCGGGAATGACATTCATGGTGTCATCCC
The DNA here is from genome assembly GCA_012513515.1 of Myxococcales bacterium. Taxonomy (NCBI): domain Bacteria; kingdom Pseudomonadati; phylum Myxococcota; class Myxococcia; order Myxococcales; species Myxococcales bacterium. The sequence goes on from JAAZCA010000017.1 coordinate 8,188, forward strand.
CGAATGATTCTATCGGGGATCCAGCAACAGCCGTGACTGGTGGAAAAACAGAAGCTAGAGATGTCGGTCGATGGTCAATTGTCCATGGTCGAAGTCATTGTTACAGCTAGCTTTTCAGAGATTCCTTAAGACAAAAAACGCCGCCGCCCCTGTAAAAGGGACGACGGCGATATTTTTGAAGTCCGCAAAAATTATTACTGCTGCGGCGCTTCTTCGGCGGGCTGCTCGGCCGGAACTTCTTCAGGAGCGGCTGGCGGAGCAACTTCCTCGATGACCGCGGCTTCTTCTTCGACTACCACCGGCTCTTCAGCCTTCTTCTGGCAACCAAAAAACATCCCGAGGCCAAGAACCAACATCGCTACTAAAACTTTCTTCATATGACTCCCCTCCTCCTTGTTAAGTTTTGAGGCTTATACAGCCCTTTCCCAAAACCTGCAACAGATAATTACTTTTTCTTCTACGACATCATCAGCTCAAAAAGCCTTCTGGGCTCGAGGGGATTGGCCTCCGCCTCTCCCCTGCAGGTATACCAACATTTGCAGCATGATATCTTTTTGAGTTTGTCTTTGCTGAACTCGGTATAGTGGCAGAGGCGAGGCAACTCCGAACACTGCTGGATGTACCCATCCGGCGTAACCTGAATCCACCTCTCTCCCGCCTTGCATCCGGGGACGCACCCGTTCTCAAAATATTGGTACAGCTTCGAAAAGTAGTAATCGGAATTCTTTATATTCTTAAGCTTGCGTTTTAAAACCTTGAGTTCTTCGACCACATTCAGCAGACGCTCCAGACGCTGTTTTTTCACCATCTGGGAATCATCATCGCTCTTGAGTGAGCAGTAGGCCGAGTAGGAAACATCGGCCCCCCATTCCTTGGCTTGATGTGCGATCGGCACGATCTGATCCAGATTGGACTCCATCATTATAGTGTTGAGAGATAGCCGGTATCCGGCAGCCGTGAGTTTGGGCAGAGTTTTGGATATATGATCGAAAAGCCCGGATATCATCCTTACCCTGTCATGCTCATCGCTCAAGTAATCGAGAGAGACGCTGATCTGGTTGACCCCCGCTTCCGCGAGCTTTCTGGCAGAATTTTCGTTCAGCAAGGCACCGTTGGTGATCAACGACAGATAGTGACAATACGGACGAACCTTTCTAAGTATCTCGTCGTAGTTCTTTCGCATCAACGGCTCACCCCCCGTGATCGAGAGAACGACCGGCTTGAACATCTTTATGATTGGGGAATAGTCCGAGATCTCATTTTTCGAATCCATCTGCCAATAGGTACAAAAGGAACAACTGGCATTGCATTTTTTGGTCAGCTCCAAGTTTACAAGCCGCGGCTTCCGCAGGGCAAGGCACCTGAAGTAATAAAATGCCCCTCTGTACCAGGGCGGGCGTTTCTGTATCATGGATATCGGCAACTCCTTGATTTGAGAAGGGTTTCGCCTAGCACGCCGACGGAAGCGCGTCAACAGACAAAAAGAGGAAAAAACTTTACAAGTAACCGAAATTTCTGATAGTTATTCGCGCTTTACGGGCTCTTATTTAACCGCATTTTCCATCCCAAGGAACGAAGATACCAAGATGAAAACAGAGGCTCTGATATATGTCCCCTCTGACACCCCGGAGGCAATGGCGATGGCCACCAGAAAGGTCGCCGGCGTGCCGCTGATCATAAGAGGGGTGATGACCTTGAAGCAATCGGGAATAAAAAGCCTCTCGCTGTTGATAGCCTCTTCCCAGAGGGAAAGGATAGTCCGGTTTCTCGGCAGGTACAACGACTCCGTACTCCCTGAAATAAAAATCCTTGAATATGAAGAACACTACGGAATAAGTGAAGAGCTCGCAAAAAAGGTCGTCGAGAACGCTTTTGAAAGGCTCCTGCTTATAAATTCCAACCTGATATTCGAAAAAGAGCTGGTCCACCTCTTCAAGGAAACCCCGATGCCGCAGGGAGGTTCGATAAGATGCAAGGCCGGCGCACATTCGATACCGATGTACGAAGTATCATCGAACGCAATAGAGAGGCTCCATAAAGAAGTCGCAGTGCGTCCAAGATCCATCGAGACCGCGATCCGCATCATGCTCGAAGGGGGCGATGTAGCGATAGTCAATAAGCCAGCGGAGATAAATACGTTCCTCGTCACCCACTGCCGCGAACGTGCGGTCGCTGAAAAATCGCTGGCAGAAGCCATTCGGTTGCGCATAGACGGCCCCGTGGCGAGATACATCAATAAGAGGATTTCGCTCCCTGTAAGCCTCATACTTTCCAAACTATGGATAAGCCCCAATACGATAACCGCTTTCAATATAATCGTAGGAGTTTTTTCAGGCGTATTCGTTGCAGATGGCAACAGGTACCATTATATACTCGCCGGCGCGATACTCTTCCAGCTGGCATCGATAATAGATGGCTGCGATGGAGAGGTGGCAAAGCTCACCTTCAGGGCGACGAAATTCGGACAATACGCCGACACGCTATGCGACAATCTCTCATTGGGAAGTTTCATCACAGGGCTCATCGCCGGCTATTGGAGACAAACGCACTCCTACGTTGCCTTCTACATCGGATCTATACTGGTTTTCACGACCGGAGTCACATTCTTCTGGATGATACGTTTTCTGAAAAAGAACACCGACTCGGCTTCCCTTGTTACCTACGACAAGCAGTATCTCAGCAAGCTGAAGGAACAACCCAAATTTCTGATGATTTTTATCAAGTACGGAAAATATCTGCTCAAGAAAGACGTCTTTTCGTTCATGTTTCTCTGCTCCGCCATATTCGGTGTTCTGTACTGGTGGCTGTTTCTAGCTACGCTTGGAACGTCATCTGCTGCGATAGTTCTCACCTATCTAAATATCGCGGAATCGCTCAAAAAACGCACGCCGACTGTAATCGCATCGGAAGGGAAAAACTTATGACAACAAAAAAATCAGAAGCGTGGAATCGCGACGACGAATCGAAGGAAACTTGCAAGAAGGTCGTCATGTTCGATTTTGACGGCACTATAGTCGATTCGATGTCAGCGTTCGCCGATATAGCCTCTGAAGTCATGCCAAAGTATTATCCGGTGACCAAGGGCGATGCACGCCGCATGTACATCGAAACATCTGGCGTTCCTTTCTTTCAGCAGCTCGAGCAACTCTTTCCGAACAACCCTCAAAACAGCGCCGCTGCGGATGAATTTGAAAAAACCAAGCTCAAGGACTACCTTGAAAAAGGAGCTTTTGAAGATGTCGCTTCAACTATAGATACACTTCGCAGAAACGGTATCACGACAGTAGTTTCGTCGAACAACTTTCAAGAGCTGGTCGATGCGCACGTTGAAAAAATAGGAATCAAATTTGACATGGTATTGGGCTTCAAGCCAAATTTTGCCAAGGGAAAGGATCACTTCGATCACATCGAACAAAAACTCGGCACTAGCCCTGAAGAAATAATTTTCGTCGGCGATTCGATAAAGGACGGAGAGCGGGCCCTTTCCTGTGGCGTGAACTTCATAGGGAAGGAAGGAACATTCCCTGCAGAGCGTTTCAAGAATACCTTTCCAGATGCCGGGGTGATATCCAACATCTCGGAACTGGTGGACATCCTAGTCAACACCAATAATAGCCAGGAGAGCTGATGCAGGCGATAATAATGGCAGCCGGAACCGGAAGCCGGCTTTTAAATCTCACTAAAAGCATGCCCAAGGCTATGGTAAAAGTTTGCGAGCGCGAACTTATCCGATACGTCATGGACTTTCTTGACAATGAAAGAATATCCAAAAAAATTCTCGTCACCGGATTTGCAAACGAAACAATCGAATCGTTGGTAAGAAAAGAGTTTCCAGAAACCACTATAGCACACAACCCGGACTTCAGATTGGGGAATATCCTTTCGCTGAAAAAAGCCCTGCCGCTCGTAGATGACGACATGCTTTTGATGAACGCGGATCACATCTATCCTCGGAGGATGTTTCCTTATATCTTGAAAAATGTCGACGGCGTCACGGCGATCTGCGATTTCGACAGAATACTCGGAGAGGACGACATGAAAGTTCGCCTGAATCATCGCGGACAGTTGTGCGCCATCGACAAAAAGCTCCTTCAGTTCGACTGCGGCTACATCGGCATGACGTTCTGTCCCAGGGAAAGCCTGACCGCTTATAAGGAAGCCGTGGCTTCCGTGATAAGGGAAAAAGGAAATTCCGCCTGCGCAGAGAATGTACTGGCATGGCTTGGCGCTAGATCGTTTGAAATAAACATATGCGACGCCTCCGGCATGCGATGGCTGGAAGTGGACACGCAGGAAGACCTAGCCAGAGCCGAAGAGTCGATAAAACAGAATGAGGGCCTTCTGAGATGACAAGAAAACTGACAAAAATGGCGAAGTTTGTTTTCTTTTTGATGGGTGGGCTGATGCTCGTCGCCCTGATCGGAAAGATCGGCGTAGACACAATCATATCGAACATAATAGCGATAAAATGGATGTTCGTTCCGGTTCTCGCAATAAGCGGTTGCTGGTACGTCCTCTACACCGGCGCCTGGATGCAGTTCCTAAAGCGCCTGAACGACAGCATACCTTTTTGGGATCTATTCAGGATCAAAATAGCCGGCGAAGCTGTAAACACCCTCACCCCGGTAAACTTCATAGGTGGTGACCCATTGAGGATCTACCTTCTCAAGAGAAATTTTCCTGTGGCAGAGGGAGCTGCATCGGTCGTCGTCGACAGAACACTGCACAGCGCTGCAACTCTGATTGTAATACTTCTCGGAATCATCGTCTCCTTTCTTACCTTTCACCATCTTCCGGCAAATATAAAATACGGAGTCCCCATAGCCCTGCTCGTCTCTATGGGATTCATACTCTTCGTGCTGATACATCAGAGACGCGGATTTTTCGGACTGATGTTGAATTTGTGCCGGCGCATCGGAATAAAAAAAGAGTTCTCGGAAAAAACGATAGACAGGTTCACGAAGCTAGATTCGCATATCATAGATTTCTACAGAACCAATTACAGGGGTTTTTTGATCGCACTGTTTTATCACGTCGTAGGAAGGCTTCTTGGAATCACCGAAATTTACGTTATAGGAAAAGCTGCATCGGAAAAGTTCACGTTCTTTGCAGCTCTTGTTCTAACCGCCCTCGCACCCATGGTAAACGCTGTATTCGCCTTCATCCCCGGAGCGCTTGGAGTGCTCGAAGGAGCATACAGCGGCGTGCTGTATCTGATGAACCTCGATCCTTCTATAGGAATAGCGATACAGATCGCCAAAAGGATACGCTCCCTTTTCTGGATACTTCTCGGCCTCTTCTTCCTCGGCGCCCACAACAGGAAGAAAATCTGGGAGGAACAGTCGCTGATTGAAGAGGTATAGGACATTCCATCGGAGTTGAGAATGTTTTCGGATAAAATCTGGAAAAAAAATTCCAAACAGGCGATCGCGGGGGTCTGTCACAGGCTCTATGAAAATGGATATCTCGTCGCCACCAGCGGCAACGTATCTGTGCGGCACGAATCGGGCTTCTACATAACACCGGCATCCACGCGAAAGGACTGCGTAAGACCTAAGGATATCGTCCTGTGCGATGATAACGGACGCACGCTAGAACCTTCGAAAAAACCATCTTCTGAAGCAGCGATGCACAGGGAGGTGTACAGACAGCGCCCTGACGTTGCAGCAGCGATACACGCGCATCCGCACTACAGCATTGCATGTTCTCTTTCTGGGATCTCCCTTTCCAAGATCATACTTCCGGAACTCGCCATATACATAGGCCCGGTTCCGATCGTGCCCTATGCTACACCCGGAACCGAAGAGCTGCCCGAAGCGCTTATCCCATATTTACCGGATCACAACGCTTTTTTGCTCAGCCGGCATGGTGTGCTAGTTCTCGGAAAAGACCTTGAAGACGCATTCAACAGGCTAGAACATCTAGAGCAGATCGCACGCGTAGCATATCTGGTGAAATCGATGGGCGGAATAGAGCCAATGAGCAAACACGAAGTCAAAAAGATCGCGGAGCGCGCACGTTCTCTGGGCGAACAAATAACAGGCGCCCTGCGCAGAATAATGGAATGAGCCAAAATGAACCTGAAGTCATCTCTGCTAAAGCTGACGCTCGCCGCATACAACCTTCTTGCGGCGATCATTGTGGTTATCACCCTGACAGCCAACCACGTCTTCAGACCAAACAGGTGGGCCGAACGCAAATAGCCCCGGGAAGAATATCGAATTGAGGTTAAAGGTAATCAGGCGTAAGGCTCAAGGCGTAAGATCACGGGTTTTACGGGATCCCCGACAAAAGCACTCGGGGATGACTGACTTTATTGAACTATTTTTCCGAATCGAAGATATTTCTGTAATACTCATCCGCCTCGGAAACATCTATGATTCTTTCGGTGATTTCGTCGACCATCTCTGAATCCGCGGCGCCAAAATCCTCGCTGACGACATTCCAGACTTTCTTCCTGACCTTGTTCTTGAATTTTTCCTTCTGCAAATTCGGCCAGCCGATATTGACGAGCGCATTTAAGTCATCGCTGTCCCTGGCGGCCCGATTTGACATGGCCTCATGAGCCAGATCGACGAGCTTGGCATCCTTGCGAACTTTGCGCTCCTCCGCTGAACCTCTCTCGATCGCTTCGACGCCGCTTTGCTGAAATATGCTGCCTAAAATTTTCTCAATACTCATGGCCCCTGCCCTTTTTGTTAAATTCTCGTCGCCTCCATTATTCTTATCGTGCCCCCCTTTAAAAAGTTGCTGAAAATCTCCTCTCGCAGGAAAGAAAGGGCGCCTCTACCTGAATCAGAGCATCGATATAAGGGCACGCGCCTGTGGGGAAAGCCTCCTTCTTTTATCCCAAACGACGCCTATCCCCCTAGCCTCTATAAGCTCCTCTATTTTAACAATCTTTTGCCCTTCCAGACGGCTCTCCTTGGCGGAAAGTTCGGATATAAGCCCAATCCCCATCCCCTGATCCACCAGCGAACATATCGCCGCAGGGTAGTGCATCTCCATGCTAACGGTCGGAACCATGCCGTTTCTCCTGAAGGCCTCATCTATTATAGTCCTGGAATGGGAGGCGGGGGGATAGAGTATCAGGGGCTCCCCCTTCAGATCCTTTACGCTTATAACTCCCCCTTTATCATCGAACTTCTTGGGAACAATGGCCACTATCGAGTCGGCGTAAATTTTACGGATTTCCAGCGCATCAGGAAGGCCGTCGGAGACGACGACAGCGAACTCGATCTGATGTGCCATCACCAAATCCACCAGCTCCCCTGTGGCCCTGACCACCGCATCGAGGCGTATGTTTTTATGCTCGTTTTGAAAGTTTTTAAGCACTTTTGGCATAATCCATATCGCCGCCACGTCTATCATACCGAAACGTATCTGACCGCTGGCTATCCCTCCGGCGGCCTGTACCCCCTTAACGAGATCGCTGATCTCCGCTATAATTCTGCCTCCCTCGACGGAGAGATACTCCCCCGCAGCGGTCGGATGAGACCTGTCATCGGCATCGAATAACAGAACACCTATTTCCGACTCCAGTCCCTTTATCTGCTGACTGACCGCAGATTGCGTAAGCCCCAGTTTTCTGGCGGCCTGCGAAAAACCCTTCTGTCTGTAAACCTCACAGAAAATCTCGAGTTTTCTTATATCCATAAGCTGTCCTTATCTATATTAGTAATATAATTAATTTGACTTATAACATCATCCCCAATATAGGCAACCAAAATAAAAGGAGGAAATACGATGACACAGAATCAGAAACCGTACGTAATCAAGCCAGCCGAGGGGAAACTCGGGATCATGCTCGTTGGCCTTGGCGCCATCAGCACGACCTTCATCGCCGGAATCGACGCGATCCGCAGCGGAAGGACGAAACCCTACGGCTCGCTGACCCAGATGGGAACGATTCGTCTTGGCAAAAGGACAGAATATAACATTCCCAAGGTCTGCAACTTCCTGCCACTGGCAAAGCTAGAGGATATAGAGATAGCCGCATGGGATATCTTCGAAGACGACGCCTACGTGGCGGCCAAGAAGGCCGGGGTTCTCGACTACCAGGATCTCGAAGCGGCAAGGCCGGCGCTTGAAAAGATCGTCCCTCTCAGAGGCGTCTTCGACAGGGAATGGGTAAAAAAACTCGATGGGAAATACATAAAGAACGGCAGGACAAAGATGGATCTGGCCAATCAGGTCATGGAGGACATAAAGACCTTCCAGAAGAACAGCGGCTGCTCCAGGGTCGTCATGGTGTGGTGTGCCTCGACTGAAGTCTTCACGCCGATCGAGGAGGTTCACAAGAGCGTGAAAAATTTCGAGAAGGGGCTTGAGTCCAATGACCCTAAGATCGCCCCTTCGATGATATACGCCTACGCCGCAATCAAGCTCGGCATCCCGTTCGCCAATGGCGCACCGAATTTGAGCGTGGATACCCCAGCCCTTCAGGAGCTAGCCAACGAATACAGGGCTCCGATCTGCGGGAAGGATTTCAAAACCGGGCAGACTTTGATGAAGACCATCCTCGCCCCCGGCCTGCGCTCCAGGTTGCTCGGCCTCTCGGGTTGGTTTTCAACAAACATCCTTGGAAACCGCGACGGTGAGGTCTTGGACGACCCGGGTTCATTCAAGACAAAGGAAGAAAGCAAGCTCTCAGTTCTGGACACGATACTTCAGCCCGAGATCAACCCCGACCTCTATGGCAACGTCCATCACAAAGTACGCATCAACTACTACCCTCCACGCGGCGACGCGAAGGAAGGATGGGACAACATCGACATCTTCGGATGGATGGGCTACCCAATGCAAATCAAGGTCGATTTCCTTTGCAGGGATTCGATACTGGCTGCACCGCTCGTGCTGGACTTGGCGCTCTTTATCGACCTGGCCAAGAGGGCTGAACTCCGCGGCATCCAGGAATGGCTCTCCTTCTATTTTAAATCGCCGATGGTCGGAGAAGGTCTCTACCCGGAGCACAATCTATTCATACAGGAGATGAAGTTGAAAAATACGCTGCGCCATCTGATGGGAGAGGAACCGATCACGCATCTCGGAACGGAGTACTACAACATCTAAGATCGACAGCTACCAGAAATATCAAAGGCCCCCTCGATAGGAGGGGGCTTTTTTACATCCTGTTGGGAATTTTTACGGCGGCAAGCTTTTTTCTGAGGGCCATATAGACATCGACAGGAACGCCGGAGCCGCGCCACGGGTCCAAAAAGAGTTTACGCACATCCTTCTTTTTTATCTGTTGCGCGATCAGCGCATAATAGAGCCTGTCGCCCAGCATATAGCCCAGCGCGTGCGTGATTGAGAGAAAAAGATCCATCCTGCTACACAAACCTTCAGCCTGTGTCAGGTGTCTGCCTTTTTTCTCCAGTTTCAGGTATTCAATTACAAGATGAGCGGTCTCACATTCAAGGAGGCGATAGGGGGGGACCCTGATCGTCTTGAAATAGGAAAGCAGGCTGGCGAAATCCTTCTCGTGATAGCATTTTCTCCTGCTATTGATGAGCTTGGATCCGAAGAAACCCAGTGCCTCATGAAGTACGTTTGCATAAAAAGCATCGATGAGCTCTCTCGGAGATTCAGGCCCAGAACAGACGTTTTTTATGAAATGCGAGGCCTCTTCCGCGGCGTGGTTGATGGAGAGATTTGCAAGATATGCGATCTTCGCCTTGGAGATATAGTAGCTCTCGCTGGCGAGGATCTGCTTCTTGATCATGGCGATCTCCTTGCCGCTAAAATCCCCCTTTTCCTTCAGCCTCTGCAGAAAAGTTAGATCTCCCGAGGTAAATACTTCGACCTCATCTTTCGCGGCACCAACGTCCAGCTTGAGAAAATCGCAGATCCTATCGACGAGCTCGATAAAGCTGGATTTCGCATCGGAGTAGTCGATCTCCCCCTCTTCATGCTCAAGCCAGTTGAGATAAGAACGCTGGGCGACAACCGGAGGAGTATGCATCCTGCAGTAATTGCCATCTTTCAACTTAACGATTTCGACGTAGTCCTCAACCTCCTGCCTTGCGAGGTCCCAGTATATGGATTCGCTGTTTTGGTAAAGAATCAACGAATTTCTTGCGAGGTCGCGAATTGAAAGTTCCCTGTCTACATCGGCAGGAAGATGTTTGGGCGCTATGTGCAAATCGCCGATGAAGACGAAAAGCCTGCGGTCCGGATCGGAGCTGATGATCTCCCCAATTAGCTTTGCAGTCGCCTGATCCCTCTTTCTGACGTTGGAACCATCCTTAGCGGCATCGATGGCATAGATCGGTATCTTGTGATAACGGCAAAAATCGAAGAGGGGCTTGAAATTTTCCCAGAGATCGAAAACCCAGTGTTCCTTGAGCTTGATCTTCTTTAAAAAGCCCTCCTCCTTTTCCCTGCCTGATAGATAATCGTCGAGGACTTTCTGATGCCTTTTATGAAGAAGCTCCAGACCTACCGCGAATTTTTTGGTACGCTTCACGGTGGCCTTGAGTATTCTTAAGAACGATCGCTGCGACTGGTTGCAGGTATGATAGTCGCCGACGTAGATAATGTCGGATTTCATCACATCATCTATCATCTCATCCTGACTGGAAACACGCTTGAAATCCTTGACGGCATTACGATACGCCGCCTCGTATCTGTCGAATCCGGGTTCCTTGACAAGCACCGAGCGCTTGATCATGTCGCGATTCCACTTCCAGAGTTTCTTCTGAATCGCGAGCAGTTCCTGTCTGGGGGATTGTGTCATGGCACCTAATAAAATTTAAAGTTTAGTTTAGAATCCAAATTAAGTTTTAGCGACAGTGCGATAATCCAGTTATTACGAGAAAGCCCCTGTACATACCCCGCATTTAAGGCACGCTCATAACCAGTCCTTAGGGTTATAGAGGAAGCGTTGCCCAAAGTATACTCCGGTTCGAGGAGGAAGCGATAGCGAATATCGCTAGGCCCCCTTTTTGCCACGACTATATCGCCGAGCGAGCCATCAGGATCCCTTGCGTTTTTATATATATTAGAACCCCTTTTATCCCAATCAAAAACGGCTCCGACGGAGACCTTTTCATTTACATCCATGTCAACCCTTAAATGAGTACCAAGAGCGTTCGAACCCAGGTCGTCACCTATAAACAGTCGATCAAGAGTAAACCCATCGTAGTAAAGCGAGTGTCTATACATTATTGCACACATTCGTTTGAACTCGAACCTAAGGCTCACCTTTCCGGTATTGCCTACTCGCGGCAGATAAAAGCCGGCCAAGTAGCTTGACCCATCTCTAAAAAATCTGACGAGAGTATCTCTCTTATCTTCATTAGCGAGAACTCCATAGAGAGTAAGCCCCGCCGCAGGGGGAATGCGTATCAGGACCGCTGCTTCCATTATATGATTAGTCTTGTTTGTAGAATCTGGCGAGGTTCCCGCAGGTCGAAAACCCCAAAACTCACCGAATACATCCAACGCCGAGAGCGAGGGCGCCCCCTCTCCACCCATCATAGTAATATTCCCAAATCCAAGTTCAACATATTTTGCAGGTTGATAGGAAAGTCTATATCCTGTCAGCCACGCATAAGGATGATCGCGATTCGGACCGAGATTAGCGCCAAATAGCCCTATCCTCCAATGTCCGAGATGACGAAAGACCCATGGAAGCTGGAATGGTGAAGGAGTCGAAAAACCTATTTGATCGAGAGGACGCGGATCGTTGGTCAGAAGCAACCCACCATGCTCGCCAGGCCCCCACGATATAGGAGCCCTGCCTAAAGTGATCGCGGCATCGGCGGCTTGAAGAACCCCATATCCCTCTTGGAAGAGCGGCTTTATAATATCTTCGCCTCTGTTATTTCTGTACATATTGCCTTCAAGCCTGAAAGTGGCTTGGGCAGCAAAATATTTGGTAGCATTGAAAGAAGTATCAGCTTCAATGGCGGACTGGAATCCAAAAATAGCATGACGACCTTCAACATAATCAGACAAAGGATTCACAACTGCATCAGCTTTTCCAATACCGTTATTGCTGATGATACGCAACGGAGCTTCGCTCAGATAGTTCAGATCGAATCTGGCCTCCCTGATCGGCTTGATTATAAGATCAGGCGCAGGCTCCTCAAGTAAACCCGCCATGAGAAGATCATCATTAAAATAACGCTTCAACCTCCTAAGTGCAGACTCTATAAATGCCCTCTTAGATAGATATTTGGAATACTCCCGATAATCGGAAAAGGTCTCCTTGGACAGTGGAAAATTTTCGTCAAAATTTTTGGAGGCCTCGGCGATCATTCTCGCAAATTCGGAACGTGCAAATGGTTTCTGATCGACGATTGGGGGGTAGCAAAGCCCATGTGAAACGAGCATCTCTATATCCCTGTAGGCCCTATCACCCACATGAACATAGCTGCTCGCCGGATGTGCAAAGGAGGAAGAAGAAATTGTCAAAATGCACAAGAAAAAACAGAGGTGTAAAATTTTTATCATCTTATCTCCTGAACCATCTGTCTATTACAACAATGGTCGCAGGAACCACGAAAATGCCAGCTATGAGGCTGGCCACATCCCCTATTACAGCGCTCTGCCCGAAGGTGACAAGGGCCTGATTGTTAGCTACCGTCAGCACAAAATAGCCAATGGTGGTAGTAGCTGAACACATCACTACAGCAAGGCCGGTTTTTCTAAGCGCATTTGCAACACCGGAGGGCCCTTCCTGCCTCAATCGCACAGCGATATTTAAAGAATAATCAACTCCAATCCCAAAGGTAAGCGGCAGAACGATAAAGTTGAAGAAGTTTATTTTTATATCCATCAACGCAGCAACGCCTATCATCATTACAATAGACCAGATCAATCCGACTATTATCTCAAAAGACAATTTCATCCCTCTCAATGTGATCAGCACAAAAGCAACGACCACAAAAAATGAAGCCAGCGTAAGGATAGGGGCCTCTGCTTTGATTATCTTGATGAGATCGGAGAAGACTATCGAGGGGCTAGCTGCATGAAGCAATGTTCCATCGGCAAGATGTATATCCCTTATCGTATCGGCGAATTTTATAAGGTTACGCCCATCTGAAAGCAACATACCCGGACGTGGATTGACAAAGACGACTGAACCCTTATTACCTTTTAGATCGTCAAAGTGTCTTGTCAGGGAATCTGGGAGATCCTCTATCTCCATCGCCCTGCCCAAAATGGATTTTTTCAGCCTATCTATACCATCCCGCGACTCACCTTCCAACTCTCTGACCCAAACCTGAGATATCAAGGCGTCGATTTTTTTCATCACGGCAAGCTTGGCATCTTGGTCTTTCGGCAGAAGGTCGTAGATTGAATGGCATGTGCCAACTCTGCGCTCTTCAGGAGGATACCGCATATTCTGTTCATCAACAGCATTGCATGCTTCCAGCCCCTGTTCCGGTCTTTCCACAAGGACGACCGATGGCGTCATCGAATTTTTAAAAAGCTTACTGACCTCTTTTTCAAGAGCCTCTGTGCCAGAATCTACCGACACTTTATTCCTCATCTTGGTGAAGTCGTATTCTATGCTATTAGGAGCAAATCTCACCGCGATAGAGACGGCAAATACAAACATAAGCACCCCAGTGACAACTATCACAATTGGCGATTTCGAGGCCAAACGGGCGGTCAGAGTCAGGAAAGCGCTCTTTCTTTGAACGGTCGACTTCGGTTTTACAAGTCTTAACACGCGCTCGGAAGCAAGCATAAATATCGGCAAAACTAAAACGGTGGAAAGCCAACATAAGAAAACCCCTGTGGCACCGATAAATCCAAACTGCGAAAGGCCTCTGATCCTGGCTATCAACAAAACCATGAAAGATACCATCGTGGTAGCCATGGCAAGAAATGTTGATTTGAGAGTCATATTGAGCGCAATCTTCATGGCCTTAGGTGGTAAAAGATTTTTCTTCCGTTCCTCTATGTATCTCGCCACCAGAATGATGCCGTAATTGATTCCCGTGCCAACAATTATGGAGCCCAGAAATGCAGTCTGAGCGTTTAAATATCCTATGACGAACCTGGTCAGAGCAAATGTGCAGGCCACCGCAAAAAGAAGGGTCAGTCCGAGGATAAAAATAACTCTTACCCTGAGAAAGTATATAATGAGAGCAGCTGCGACCAAAGCGACACAAAGAAGAGCAGTGGAAAGAATATCGTGTTTTAGAGTCTCATATTCCTCAATAGTGCTTTTTACATTCCCACAAAAACCGACCGACATCCCGGGATCGAAAGACTTTGGATTCAGATTATCCACTATTCCCTCAATGGAGGAAACTAGCGTCCTTGCCGAGTCGAGAGTTATCGTCTCACCATAAGGACGGATGACCATAATCAGCATCCTTCCCCAGTCACCACCGTAATAATCGTCAAAGGTCGATACGGGGGTTTCGAACTTCCCCTTGTTTCTATCCTTTATATCGTCAGTCCTGACGGTAAAATCATCATCTTGACCATCCTCCAAATCCAGAAACAGAGGAGTGCGCTTGAACTTTTCGTAATCTATTTTTCTTTTCAGGCGATCGTGCAGAATTTCAAGGTCTGCCACATCTATAAAATAGAGAAAATGATCCTCATAAAACTTGCGAACCTCATCCGTCCGATAGCTGTAATACCTAACCAGCCCATCTGGCAGCTGATCTATGGCAGAAGCCAGATCGTCCATAAATTTTTTGTTTGCATCCGGGTTTGGACTTTGGGCAACGACTATAAGCGATCCGACCCCCCCTATTCTTTCAAGAGCACGGTTTAACTCTTTCACGCTTTGATAATCAGGAGGGAGGAGCTCTTTAAGATCACTTTTAAGAGCTAGCCCGCTTGAAATATAAATTGCAGCTAGAAACAAGAGAAGTGTTGCGATCAAAGCCCCGCGCTGATGGCCGGTGACCATATCGATATAAGAATTCAACAAGCGATGTATGCGATTGCCCATTTGTTAAAACGGAAGCCCGTATTTTTCGCGCAGGCGAAGCCATACCGGCATAGCCCAGCTAGAGATAAAATATCCTGCCACTGCCACAAACCATCCTGCGAATATATCGACAACCCAGTGATGCCTGAGATAGACGGTCGCAAACCAAAGACTTGTTACGAGCGGGATATAGGCATACCATAAAATTTTGCACTTGAGATTCATATTCCTGTATTTCCATGCGTATATCAGGGCGATCGAGGAAATCCCGACATGCAAACTTGGAAACGCTCCACCGCTGACCACTGAAAGACCATCCCACTGCCCCTGAAGCCAGTCATAGAGAAAAATTCCGGAGAGGCGCACAGGCGAATCGAACATATGCTCTATGAAATATCGCGGCGGAGAACATGGAAGAAAAACGTAACCGAGAAATCCGAATATGAAACAGAGAGCCAGCGCAAGCGCCATATGGCGGAACTCGAAGCGCTTTCCCCAAAGCGACATCAGGAACATTATAAACAGTGGAAGAGCGAAGTATATCGCGTAGGAAAATGCCATTATATCCGTGAGCAGCGGGGAATAAATTTTCTGCGCCCAAAGCGTGGGTTCAACGCCAAATATCGCTATATCCATCTTCATGATTGGTCCGGCGATATCCAGCGCCATCACCTGTCCCGCCACATCGTGCATATTCTCATAGATAAAAACCACGAGGACGAATGGAATCCAGTCACGAAGAATGAAGGTCGACGACGCATACCAGTTCGCCGGATCGCGTTTGACCCTCACCGCAATCGCAAATGCCATGATGACGAGGGGAAGTATCACGGTCGCCTGAAAAAGCCTGATTTCTCCACCCATCGCAAGGACGCTCCCCACGAGCAGCAGTGACATTACAAAGAGGATCGCGTTGTCAAATCCAACTACAGCAAGGCGGTAGAGCGCCCTCTCCCTGACCCCATTGAATAATGAGGAAAAAGAAGGCAGCCCTCTTTCCTCAACGAGTTCGCCCGGTTTCAGTGCGGATTTATCCGTAATCAAGTCCTCGGTAGCCATAAGTCCGGCGGATGCTACCTATGGAGATCGAAAGCACAACAAAAAACTCTCTAACAAGGAAAAGTCGCCAATATTTCAGATAGATATATATTGGAAGCCGGCTGACTTATTATAATAATTTAAATATAATTTATACTTATTCATATTTAATTATACATATTTATAATATATTTATAAATCATAATCCAGTTTGACAAAACGCCGTTCATACTTGATAACCACCCGAAATTTAGGGAATAACAGGATGAAAATAGGAATAGTCACAGAATATTTTTTCCCAACGATAGGCGGAATAACGGAAAACGTCCATCACACGGCGATGGAACTGCTGCGGCGCGGTCATGAAATCAGGCTCATCACCGGAGGAACCTCAGAATCCAGAGGAGTCGGACAGGAGATATCCGACAGGATCATCCACATCGGCAAAAGCATTCCGACCTTTTTCAACGGATCCTGCGGGAGGATCTCCACCGGATTCGACCTCTCGAAGCGAATGCGCGGGATCCTTGAGGCGGAGCAGTTCGACATCCTCCATCTGCACTCCCCTCATTTCCCAACGCTTCCGCTTATCGCCGCGATGCAATCAAGCTGCCCGATGGTCGGAACCTTCCACACCTGCATGAACGTAAAACCTCTGTATATGTGGTATGTGAAAAAAATCCGACCCGTAGTTGACAGGCTCGACGGCAAAATCGCTGTCTCCAAAATTTGCGCCGAGGAAAGCGCACAATATGTCGGCGGCCCCTTCGAGATAATACCCAACGGAGTGGATGTCGGCTGGTGGAAAAACGGAGCAAAAAAAATTGGAAAATTCGACGACGGTAAAATCAACATCCTCTTCATCGGAAGGCCCGACACAAGAAACGGCCTCGACATTCTGATAAGAGCTTTTTCAAATATCCACCGGAGATTTCGCAAAACACGGCTAATAGTCGTAGGGGATGGCCCTCTACTTTTTTATTTCAAATCCCTCGTCCCGGATAAAATCAGCGACTCGGTATTTTTTGAAGGCTCAGCGCTAGAAGCCAGGCGTGACTACATGAAAAGTTCGCACATAATGTGTTTCACTCCGGAAATCGCATCGTTCGGAATAACGATCCTCGAGGGGATGAGCGCCGGGATGCCGCTGATAGCCTCTGATATCGAACCATTCGCGGAACTAGTCACAAACGAGGAAAGTGCGCTGCTGATAAATCCCAAAAGCGTAGATGAAATGGAGCATGCCCTTGCAAGGCTCATAAACGACGACGAGCTAAGAACCTCGCTCGGCGCCTGGGCCTCCAGAAGGGTTGACAGATACGACTGGAAGCGCGTAACAGATATGCATCTCGAGTATTACTCCAGAATTTTGAACGGCCGGGGTAAAAAGGAGCCGGGAGAATGAACGTCTTTTTCGCATCGCTGGCCATATATTTCATCGCGGCATGCCTAGCCGCCTACATCTTCATCCCTCAGCTCGACTGGTGGCTGGTCAAGAAGAGATGGAAGCACAGGAAAAACAAAATAGCAGCGCTCTCTTTTGACGATGGACCGAGCGAAGAATGGACGCCAGCTATCCTCGACATCCTGAAACGCGAAAAAGTTTCAGCCACATTCTTTCTTGTCGGCGAAAAGGTCCGGGAAAACCCGGAACTGGCAAAAAGAATCCGCGCGGAGGGGCATGAAATCGGGAATCACACATTTGACCACAGAAAAATATCCTTCAATTCCGGAAGAAAGATCGCACTAAACCTCGTCTCTACCTCGAACGAGATAGCCGGCGCGGCTGGCGACATGCCGCGTCTGGTAAGAACGCCGCACGGCTTTCGCCGCCCCTTTATAAATAAAACGGCCAAGCGACTGGGCATGCAGCTAGTCCCATGGACGAAAGGAATATTTGATACCGACGGAGCAGGTCCGGATCTCCTTTTAAAACGCTTCTCAAAAAAATTTCAAAGGCTTGAGATTCTGCTTCTGCACGACGGAATCGCCCAGGCATCTGCGAATGAAAGCCGCAGCTCCACAGTTCAAGTTCTCCCTAAGATAATCGAGAAGTACAAAAAATCCGAATATGAATTTCGCCTGATCGGAGATTTATGAAGCGCAAAGCACTGACCGTAACCGGCTGGCTCATCTCGATAGCGGTGACGGCATACCTGCTCGGAACAGCTAACATATCGGAGCTCATAGGAAGTTTCGCCAGCACCGACATATGGTATCTGGCCCTTGCTACGATCATCAATATCGGAGTGCTCGCACTGAAGGGAATTCGCTGGCAGCTACTGATCCTTCCTCAGAAAAAAACCGCCTTTTGGGGGATGTTCAAGGCAACGACTATAGGTTACGCGGCAAACAACATCCTCCCTGCAAGAGGAGGCGACCTTTTAAAGATATTCCTCGTTCATAAATGGGAAGGGGTGAGCAAGACGATGCTGTTTTCCGTCACTGCGCTCGATAAAATCTTCGATGGCCTTACCCTGCTGATTCTCTTTGCAGCGATATCGCTTCGGTCGCAGTTTCCGAAGTGGGTGAAGGATGGGACCATCATATTCTCAATCGCACTCCTCATCCTGATAACGGCCTCCGTAATAATTCTCGCGAGATCCGGAAGGCTGGAAGAAAAAAAACCGAGCAAGACAGTACAGTTCTTCATGCGACTGGCCTCCGGCCTCAAAGCCCTGACTAGCGCAAAAATCGCCGGATACACATTCATCGTTTCGCTAGTCACGTGCATCGCACAGATAGTCATGGTATGGTGCACACAGATGGCCTTTGGAGAGAGGCTCGACGCTATTGTGCCGGCGCTGGTTTACATAGCGATCAATCTGGCCATCATGGTTCCGGCCGCTCCAAGCGGAGTCGGCCCCTTTGAAGCCGCGGCTGTGTTAGCATATGCTTGGCTCGGAATTCCTGCAAGCATCGCCCTGGCTATAGCGATAGCATATCATGCGATACAGCTGATCCCGACTACCATACTGGGAGCGGCTTTCTACGCGATCTCCCTCACCGCCGGCGAAAAGGTCAGGATAACGAAAAATGCCCTCATCTCAGATGACTCCGCTGCATCGGAATATAAAATTTAAGGAGAGGAAATGCCCTTTCTAGCATCCATCATAATGGGAATCGCAAAACTATTCGGCCTAGCGATAAATATCTACACGATGATCGTGATAGTAGCCGCCCTCATCTCATGGGTCAGTCCAGATCCCTACAACCCGATAGTCAGGATGCTGCAGACGCTCACCGAGCCGACCTTCCGATTCATAAGAAGGCTTCTCCCGACAAGACTTCGTATGCTGAGGATCGATATATCACCAATTATACTGCTTCTGTTTTTGACAATAGCCGAGGCCGTGCTCATGCGCCTGTTCCATATGGCAGCAGCAGCTATCGTAGCTCCTTAAAAATATGGATCTGAATTTCAGAAAAACTTCGGATGGGATAGTGCTGAACTGCCGGGTTACGCCCCGAGCCAAGAAAAGCGCCATCAAAGGTGAAAGGCTCGGCGTGCTTCAGGTGGCACTAAACGCCCCCCCCGTCGATGGAAAGGCCAATGAGGAATTGATACGCCTGCTATCCAAATCGACGGGGATTCCAAAAAGCAGGATACTCATAATAAAAGGGCTAGCTGGAAGAGATAAGTCCGTTTTATTCCAAGGTGTTACAGAGAAAGATCTCGTATTCAAATAGCCGCGCAGCAGAAAATTGGCCGAGAAAGCCTGTCTCCTAAAAAGTCTTTACATAATGGATAGATAAACTAGTATGGGGTCTCAAAACCCACATTTTCATGGGGTAGAGAATCCTGCAAAATGAAAGGAGCTTTCCAGTTTATGCCGATCTACGAGTACGAGTGCAAGTCATGCAGCAAAAAGTTCGAAATTTTTCAAAAAAGCACTGACGCCCCTTCGGCGAAGTGTCCAGCTTGCGATGCGACCGCCGAAAGAATCATCTCCCAGACATCCTTCGCGCTGAAGGGAGGCGGCTGGTATAAGGATGGATATTCCTGCAAGGGGGGCAAGAGCTCAGACAAAGAATGCTCATGTTCGGGCGGATGTGATCAACACAAAAAATCTTCTGAAAAATAAAAACTGAAAGGCGCTGATGGTAGATAAAGTCGACAGGCCGGAATCAAAGCCGATCTATGAAATCAGGGAGTCCAAGGGCACCCATGAGGATCAGCATCAGCAGCAAAATCCGCGCGAGGACGCCGAAAAGCGCTACAAGGAAGAGTTGGAGGGAAAGAATTGGAGCAAGTTTGAAAACCGGTCATTCATAATAAGATCGATCAAGATTCCGGTTGCGAACATCTCCGCGATGCTGCTCAAGAACGTTATGCTGCACAAGGGCGTCGGCATACTGCACGTCACATTGCTGTGGAAGGACGGAAGAAAGACGCCAGATGCGCTGATGAAGCTCTCATCTATGGAGGAGTACATCCGGTTCAAAAGAATATCCGCGGGGCAGGAAATACCGCGCGAGAGCTGGGCGAAAAAACACGAAATCGAACTTGGCATCCCCCAATATATAGCCCACAGCGGCCCGTTCCCATCGGGAGGAATCTCGGGGATGACAGATGCTGGCAGCGCAAAAAGTACAACTTCCCCGGGACTTATGACAGCGATGGGCATCATAAACAGAAAAACCGGGAAAATTAACTGGGGGGCAGTTATCGTTTACGCAGCGATCGTCGCTGCAATAATAATCGGAATCATGGTAAACAGGTAAACCAGACATATGAACGACTTCGAACCAAAACAATTCGGGAAATATTTCTTATTGAAGAAGCTGGCTGTAGGCGGCATGGCAGAAATCTATGTGGCCAAAACCTATGGCGTTGACGGATTTGAAAAACTTCTCTGTATAAAGAGGATCCTCCCCCACTGCTCCGCCGACATGGATTTCGTAACGATGCTCGTCGACGAAGCAAAGCTCTCGGTTCTTCTATCGCACGCCAATATCGTACAGGTTTACGACCTAGGGAAGGTAGGCGAAGATTATTACATATCGATGGAGCTCATAAACGGGGTCAACCTTCGCGACACATTATACAAATGCAGAGAGGAAAAAATCATCCTCCCCACCGAAATCGCATGCTACATAGCTTCGGAAATATGCAAGGGACTCGATTACGCACATCGCAAAACGGATCACAACAACAAACCGCTAGAGATAGTCCATAGAGATATAAGCCCTCAAAACATCCTCATATCGTACGAAGGCGAAGTTAAAATCGTGGATTTTGGAATAGCCAAGGCCGCGATGAACATCTCGCATACCATGGCCGGCATCCTGAAGGGGAAGATCGCATATATGTCTCCCGAACAGGCCACAGGACATTCATTGGACAGAAGGACTGATATCTTCTCCGCCGGCATACTTCTCTACGAGATGCTCACCGGGCAGAAGCTCTACACGGGAGAATCGCAGTTTGAAATCCTGAAAAAAATACGCACCACACAGATCAATGAGAAAAATCTGCCCGACTCCATACCGGACGGACTCAAGAAGGT
The DNA here is from genome assembly GCA_012513515.1 of Myxococcales bacterium. NCBI lineage: Bacteria > Pseudomonadati > Myxococcota > Myxococcia > Myxococcales > Myxococcales bacterium. The sequence continues at coordinate 29,641 of JAAZCA010000017.1, forward strand.
GGTCGCCAAGGCGCTGGCCTACAGACCGGAAGACAGGTTTCAGCACGCCGGCGACATGCAGATAGAGCTCACCAAGTACCTGTATTCAACCTACGTTGATTTTTCTCCGCGCAAACTTTCTTCATTCGTGGCCAAGCTTTTTTCAGCAGAGATCAAGGAGGAACGCTCCGAGGCATCAAGAAGATTCTCACTAGGTGAGATGACCAGTTCCATAAACGTCGCTGAGGAGACAAAACAGTTTGACATAGTTAAGCGGGAAAATATCTACGAGCAATCGGAAGGCGGAGAAACAGCTTCCCCTCCTCCACTTGGAGAATCGTCGCTGACAGGAACAAGACGAGGGACCCAACCCCTTCCTGAAATGCCATCTACCGTCGAAACCGCTGGGCGCAGAGTCGGCAAAAAATTCATAGCTGCCATGCTCATCCTCCTTGCGTTGGGCGCTGGGGTTTATACCGCTGTAAAGTATATTCCAATTGCCAGAATATGGGAAAGCATATCCTCCGCAATAAATGATGAGACATCGAAGGAAGAAAAACCCGTCGCAGATGAGGGAACCGGCATGGTGCTTGTGACATCAAAGCCAGAAGGAGCAAAGATACTCGTAGACGGCAAGGATTCAGGGTTGACGACTCCATCGACGCTCGAGGACCTCGAGGTCGGAAAAACCTACGAGATATCTGTTCAAAAGGACGACTTTGGCCCTGCATCTGAAAAGGTCTATGTCTCCTCGTCCGACAGGATCGACGTTGAACTCGAAATGGATGAACACACAGGAATAATAAATGTCATAACTGACCCGCCAGGCGCAGTTATCATGTTGGACAACAGGCTAACCGGCCTTTCGACACCGGCGATGCTGGAAAAAATTCCGCTGGGTCAGGATGTAAGAATAACTATCACCAAACCCGGTTTTGAAGACTTCGAACAGATCATCAAACTTTCATCGTCGAAACCTCAAAAAATATCCACCAAATTAATCGAGATATCAGAACAGGCAGGAACCTTCTCGATAACTTCGACCCCTCCCGGCGCGGCCATATATCTAAACGGCAAGGATATCAAGAGAAACACCCCGGCCACTCTGACTGGCATTGAGCCAGGAGCTTATCTCCTTTCGGTCAGAATGGAAGGATATGAAGAGTGGAAAGCCAATTACGACCTCGCAGCTGACGAAACGAAAAACGTGACAATAAATTTGGTCAGGACCAAGGCGGCTGTAGCTGAAATTGCAAAGGCAGCAGAAGCACCGACCACAGAGGAACCAAGGACGGAGCCAGAGCCAACCGAGAGGGACGAGAAAAAAACCGCCGCACTCTCGGTCACCTCTACACCCTCCGGCGCATCGATATTTCTGGACGGTCGCGCGTCGGACAAGAAAACCCCCGCGACCATCGCCGATCTGAAGCTCGGCGCCACCTATAACATCAGGCTGGATCTGGATGGATATGAAAGTGCGTATCGCAAAAAAACGGTGAGGAAAGACTCAGAATCGGTTTCGGTCGTGTTAAAGTCCAAGGTGACAAAGAGAGAGGAACCCCCTGCAACGCGAACAGCACCAATAGCATCGCAGCCCCCTCCGTCAGCGATCCCAACTCCAAAACAGATACCAGGCGCCGAACCGGGAAAGATAAGAATCTCCTCTGACCCATCGGGCGCGGATGTATTCGTCAACTCAGAATACAAGGGAAAAACTCCGATAACCGTATCTGCACCGGCCGGCACAGCGCACGTTCTGGTGAACAAAGAAGGGCTCTCCAGATCAAGCCAGACCGTCACGGTTAACCCCGGCCAGACGACGAACCTGAGCACCATCAAACTTGGAGAGCTCTATGGCGATGTCAGCATAACTACAACCCCGCCACTGGCGACAGTGACATTTGACGGGCAAACGATTCCGGCAAAAACTCCTGTTACCATCAGGAAAGTTAGGACGGACAGACAGCATACCGTCGTCGTGACTCTTCCCGGCTACAGGGCTTGGAGCAGGACTTTTTCAATGACGGGTTCCAACACATCATTCAACGTGGTACTGGAACCGCAGTGAGATAGATCGAAAGGAGCCTTAAAATGGTAGCAAAAGATTTCGAGGGAAAAACCGAACTTCTTAAAATGGATGAAATTCCGGATGTGGTCTCCCTCCGCAAATGCCAGCTCGTAGTCGTAGACGGACCCAACAGGGGTAAAAAGCTGACGCTCAATAAAAATATAACGAAGGTAGGAAAAAGGGAAAGTAACGACCTCATTCTGGCGGATAAGACAGTATCGAGAAACCACGTAGAGATCGAATATGCGTCAGACAGTTTTCTTCTGAGAGACCTCGGCTCCACCAACGGCACCTTCTTGAACGGTTCCAAGGTGAAGGAGGTATATCTTACGCCCGGCGATCTGATCAAAATTGGAAACACCACGATAGAATTCATCGCCTACGATGAGAAGGTCAAGATAGAGCCCTCCGACAAGGAGGAGTTCGAGGCGATGGTCGGCAAAAGCAGGAGGATGCGCCAGATTTTTTCAATCCTTGAAAAGATATCCCCTACCAACGCCACCGTCATCATAGAGGGCGAAACCGGAACAGGCAAAGACCTGGTCGCGCAAGCGATACACTCTCAGAGCACACGGAAAGAAAACCCGTTTATCGTCTTCGACTGTTCTGCCGTCGCACCGAACCTGATCGAGTCCGAACTCTTCGGCCACGAAAAGGGGGCATTCACAGGGGCCGTGAAAGCCAGACGAGGGGCTTTCGAGGCCGCCAACGGGGGCACTATATTTCTCGATGAAATAGGAGAGTTGACATCGGATCTCCAACCAAAGCTGCTGCGTGCTCTCGAGCAGCGCGAAATCAAAAGGGTCGGCGGAAATATTCCTGTAAAGATAGACGTCAGAGTGGTATGCGCCACCAACAAAAATCTCAGGCGCGAGGTAGATGACGGCAGATTCAGGGAGGATCTCTACTACAGGCTCTCCGTCGTCAAAGTTTTATTGCCCCCGCTGCGAGAACGCCCGGAGGACATCCCGCTCATAATAGAGAGGTTCCTCAGCGCTGGCGCATTCAACAAGAAGCCGGACGGATCCTTCATGGTCACGCGCGTTGAAGATGACGCCCTCAAGGTCCTCAGCAGATACGAATGGCCCGGCAACGTGCGCGAACTTTCCAACGTCATACAGCGCGCAGTATCCTTTGCCGAGGGAAATTCCATAACAAAAGCCAACATAGACTTCATATTCGCTGAAATGGAACACGGTGAGGATAAGACCGAGAGGATGACGGTAGACCCGGATATCCCGTTCAAGGATGCAAAGCAGCAGATCGTGGAAAATTTTGAAAAAGAATATCTGGCCGGCCTGCTTGAAAAGCACCGTCACAACCTTTCAAAGGCTGCCCGCGAAGCCAAAATCGACCGCAAACACCTGCGAAATCTGCTGAAAAAATATGGCCTGACGGATCAAGATGATGGATAACAGAATGACGCTCGTCATCCCGAAAATTCCGCGATTGGGAAAAACAGAAGCCAGAAGCGAGAGGCTAGAAGCTAGAAAGCGGGAGAAATCTTCATCTTCGTCTTGATTCTTAATCTTCATCTTAGTCCTGATTCTGATCTTGATCTTAATCTTAATAAGGATATTTTCGAATATAAGTTAGTCTTACAAAAGGCTGATCAAAGATCAGGGATCAGGATTCGACGATCATTTCAGTTTATCTGCTTCGTCTGACACCCACCGGCGCCTCTCTGTCGGCGTCGATCGAGCGTTTGATAGCTATAACGAGGGATCTGGCCCTGTTGGCCCAAAGATTGATACCGCTGCGATCCAGCAAGATGGCATTTCTGAAATCCTCGGCGGCCTTTTTGTAGTTCTTATGCCGAAGGTATATCTCACCGCGATTGACATATGTAGCGATGTCGCGTTTGTCTATCTTTAACGCCTGGGTATATTCGAGAATAGCTTCGATGGGACGCTCCCTCTTCTGATGAACAGCGCCCATCATCCCGTGAAAATACGCATTTCTGTGATCGAGAACTATAAGCCCCTGAAAAATCTTCTCGGCTTCGTCTATCCTTCCGTGCTTGAATTTGACATGTCCGGCATCGGCGAGCTGGTAAAGCTGCTCCCTCGATATTCCCCTCAATTCGGCGATGCTGACTTTATCTTCAAGAAAGGCGTACAAGAGTTCAGTGATATGCTTCCTGCGCATCGGAGAAGGATCGATGATCTGACTTCTCTTCCCCTGCGGCAGGCCGACTTCTGCATTTTTTTCTTCGGACATATTCCCTTCCCCTGCTAGCTCCTGAGGCCGATCTTGGAAACGATCTCTCGTTTTACTCTGTTGATTTCATCCATCATCGACTTGCACTGGTCCATAACGGAGGCCATATCCTGCGTGATCTTCTGCATATCCTGGGTGAGAAGGTTCAACTGAAACGATTTGTCGCGCGTCTGATTCTGTGCGTACTGCAGCTGTCCCACATAATTCGAACTCGAAGGATCGACCTTGTTCAGATCATCGGCGACCCGATTTATAGATTCGTTGACGCCGAACGCCTTTTTGCCGACCCAACTAAGCAAAACCCCGTTTTTCGTCGCATTGACTTTGGCCAGCGCAACAAGGACGAATTCAGCACCTATGGCTCCCTGCTTGGCCAGGGTTATAATGCGCTGGGCCTCCTTCTCAACCTCATCCATCTTGGACCTATAATCGGTGATCATCTGGTTGTCGAGGATGTCTATCCACATATCACTCAGAAAGCTATCCCAGTCACTCATTGCACCTCGCGCAGCTTCTTCGAGCTCGGCATTGTCCATCGGGCCATGCTGTTTTTTCTGCCCTTCCCCTTCAACATCGGCCTCTCTGCTCTCACCTGATTTGACGACTCTGGAAGAGCTTAGCTTGCCACCACCGGTCATCTGCCGCTCGAATCCAGCCGCTAGTTCGCTTCTTTCTTCACTTGTAAGGATGTTCGACCTGCTGTGAATAGGAAAATGATTGATGTTCGGCTCGTGAAAACTGGAATAGGAGGCCATTATCTGTTCATCCTGAATGACGTTCCCCTTCCACATCTTCCATTGATCCGCGAAGAAATCCTGAAAATCGGAAATTTTGAACTTGGAATTTACAAATACTTTGAAGATGTCGCCATGACGAAGCTCTTCGATCATATGATTTTCCATACGATCGAGATAGGATTTCATATCCTTCTCGCCGAGCGTCCTCATCTTTGAAACCTGCGCCATATTTCACTCCGCGGGGATAAAAAGTCATCCCTTGGAAATTCACTTCCCCCCGGACTCCTTGCCAAGAATCAAAAGCTGTTTGAGAAGCTTGCGGGCCCTTCCTGCAAAAATATCTTTTTCTTCAGGATCCAGGCCGACCGCCTTCTCAAGGTCGGACCTGGCCTCCTCCATCAAACCATGCTGCATAAAAATCTCGCCGCGATTGGTGTAACTGACGATATCTTTATCATCCAGATCTATGGCCTGAGAATATTCGGCAATCGCCTCCCCGTACCTCTTCTGCCTATGGAGAATGGAGCCCATGACCGAGTGGTAGTAAGGATTTTTCCAATCAAGAACGGTGAGGACCTTAAAGACCCTTTCAGCATCGGAATAGCGTCCCACTTTGAATTGGGTAAAACCGAAGTCCGCCATCTGGAAGAGCATCTCGGGCGTAAAGCTGAACAGCTCGGCCCAGTTGATATCGCCTTTAACAAACCCCTTTATTTTTTCAGCGCCCCTGATTATTTCATCTTCAGGGATATCCTTGAAGCGCTCCTCCAGCTTTTTGATAAACCCGGAGAGCTCGGCATCGGCCTCATCCTGAGAAATTTCGGCGATGCCGACGGGAAACTCCCACTTCTTTTTGGCGACTTTTTTTGTCTTTTTATCTGCCATGGCGGCTAAATTCCCCAACTGCTTAATATTTATTTGAAAATTAACATCTAAATCGCAGTCCCGCAAGGTTTTTATATTATCACTCAATGTTTACACCCAAAAGAAAAGGCCCCGCCCATCGGCAGAGCCCCCCAAACTCCTTCCCCCTTTTTCAAAATCAACCGCCCCCGATCGATTTTATCTGAATGTGGAAACTGTCCTGAGCATCCTGCCCTGCGTCTCAAGGGCGCCCTTTGTGGTATTCGTGAGGGTTTCCACGACCTGCGCAAACTCTTCCATCATCTGGCTGATGAGTTTCTGCGATGTCGCAATGGCATCGGTCTCGCTCTTGACGATGGTCATCGTCTTCATCAGTTCGCCGGAGGCCGACGAGTCGGTGGAGTTTGATTCGAGATTGAGGAGCTTGTTGGTCCACCTTCTCGAAAGCTCCTGAAGCTCGATCAGTTTTTTGCCCATCTCTATCTGCTGCTTGGCCTTGTCCTTGGAGATTATGTAGGTGATGAACTTCATGAACTGATAGACGGCGCCCATGTCGCCTGATTCGGCCATTCGGGCATAATAGAAGAAAAGCATCATCAGCTCTTTGCCCTTTCTACTGCTATTGTTAACGTCATCCCACGCGTTCTGTATGTATGTCTCTTTCATCAAAGAACTCTGCAGAAGCGTCGAGGCATTCGGGCTGGACAAATCATAATCAACATCTCCCCATTGTGCAGGAGCTGAAAAAGTCAACGCTTTGGAAGAACCTGAACCGTAGGTCTGCTCCTGTGCTGAGGCCGGATTCAAAGAAGGGCTCTTAGCCTTCCCTCCGGATCCCCTCAGCCCACCCGCTCCAAAAAAACCCTTTGATTTGCCATGCGCCGCGGCAGCCGAGGCGGTCGCCGACTTGTTGGCGGAGCTGCTAGCGCTCTTTTGATGAAGACCGTCGTACTGCGAAATGAGATTTTCATACTGCTGTCTGAGCTCTTCGCTTCTCTTGTCCGACGCTTTGGTCTGCTCCATCTGCATGAGAAGGCTATGCACCTGATTTTCTATGTTGGATAGCTCATTGGCCGTGGGGCTCCTTGCAGCAGCGAGATCCGCAAAGGTCCCCAATGCAGAACTGGAAGAGGAGCTGCTATAGGCGCTGGCCTGCCTGGCGCCCAAATCCCATTTTGCTTTAACGCCGTCCCAGTGCTGCTTATATTCCTCGGTGCTTATGCGCCCATCTCTGTTGGTATCTATTTTTTTGATCTGGCTTACCATCTTTGCCTCCTTTACCGTCCCTTGTCCTGAGAGACGGGCGGCGAATCAGCATTCCCCCGCTGCAGCTCCTATATGCAATCAAAATGCCAAAACCTTTGAAGCTCCGATCGCCCTGAAAGGTATTTTACTAATGATATCATGTAATTACAAACACAAAATATCCGAAAGGAGACCTGACCCGATAAGATAGGCTATAAATGGGGTCTTAAGCCCCCTTTAAGGGGTATAAAAATCACTTGGTGATGACGGGAACAGGGCCAAGATCCGTGTCGGGCATCCCCTCATTGGGAAGGGATATCTCTTCAAAGCCCTCGGGAATTTTCCCCTCGAGAAACTGAACCGCCTCCCCCGTATAATCATTCGCTTTATTCGTATAGCTCTCAATCTGTTCGCCTATCATGGTAATGGCTACAAAAACCATCAATATACCCAGATATCCTTTAATCTGAAAGCCGAGCATCCAAACGTTAATCTGGGGGGCTATCCTGTTGGCAAGCCCTAAGATAAGATCGGCCAGAAAGATAGCTATTATAACGGGCATTGAAAGCTGTAGAGCTATATATACAACTTCTCCCGTAAGCTTTATGAAGAAGTCCGCAAAGGCCAACATCCCCGGACCCGCTTCAGGAAATTCTAGAAGAGGAAGGGAGCGGAAACTCTGAAAAAATGTATCGAGAAATACGAGATGCCCTCCCATTGAAAGATATATCACGATGGCAAATTGAAAGAGAAACAACCCCGTCACCGATCCCTGTTCGCCGAGCTGCGGGATGAGGACCCTGGCTATGGACATACCTCTCTGATTGTCAACCATCTGACCTACCGATGAAAATGCGTGAAAGATGACGGAGACGGCCATGCCTATCGAAAGACCATAAAAAATTTCCTTCAGAAAAAGCATCACGAGCTGCAACCTGTCTTCGGAAAGCGCGGGCGGGGTTTTGGGAACAAGATTAGGGAATGCGAATGCCGCGAGCACAAATGAGGCTGCGACAAGAACGTATCTGGGAACAGGCTTTCCGAAAAGAAAAGGCGTGATTGAGGTCATCATCAGAATTCTGACCCATATCAAAGAGAAAAAAACTATGAAGAAGGCGACATCGATCGTGACGCCTATTCTTTGTAGAAGTTCCTGCATCCCTTAAGGCCTTTCCGAGACTCAATGAATGTAGGTTGGAATTGAATCAAAGATCGAAGAGGTGAAGGCTACCATCTGAGCCAGCATCCACGGACCCGCGATGGCCAGAACCGCGACAACGGTAAAAAGCTTCGGCACGAAGGTAAGCGTCTGCTCCTGAATCTGCGTCGTGGCCTGCAAAATACTTATGACAAGACCAACGAGCATCGCCGCCATAACCGGAGGGCCGGTCAATATGAGCGAAAGGAAGAGAGCCTGTTTAGCAATACCTATAAAATATTCGGGCATCTCAAAATATCTCCACCGTTATTAAACGTATCCGAGGATCAAACCCTTCGCGATAATGTGCCAGCCGTCCACCAGGACGAAGAGCAGCAGCTTAAACGGAAGGGAAATCGTAATTGGTGAAATTTGGAACATCCCGAGCGCAAGAAGGATATTGGCTATCACGAGATCGATCACTACGAACGGGAGAAATATTATAAAGCCGACCTGGAAGGCTTCCGAAAGCTCGCTCACAACGAAGGCTGGAATCAAATTTATAAAATCATCATCCTTTACCTGAGCCCTATCCTCTTCACTAGTCCTGAGTTTCAAAGCTAGATTGTAAAAAAGCACCCGCTCTTTCTGATGAACATGTTTCAGCAGAAAACTGCGCACGGGTTCTTTCCCGGCCTTCACCCCCTCCGCCAGAATCTGAACGGAGGCCTGCGAGAGAAGCGGCTGGTTCGTACCCTGATTGAGCACCGACCCTGAAATCCTGTAAACTTCGTATCCGACAGGAACCATGATATAGATTGTAAGAATCAACGCCAACCCGGTGATGATGACGTTTGGCGGAACCTGCTGTGTTCCCATCGCGTTTCTGATCAGAGCCAGGACGACCGCTATCTTGACGAAGGATGTCACCATCATGACGATGAATGGGACCATCGCCAGCGACGCCAGCACCATCAGCATCACAAGCGGCCTGGAAACCCCCACCCCTCCGGTGGCGGTCTGTGCATAGGCCCCTGCGCTGATGCCAAGACATACAAGAGCCGACACGAGGCCGACAACGAATCTTTTTTTATGCTTTATTATCATCCCTGATCTTTCCTGGGCCGTCTTCGCAACTGGACAGGACATCTTTCGCCGACAGCTCCGCGATGAAGTTTATAGCATGATCTCCGGAAGCAATCACCAAATATCTATTGCAGACTTCGATGAGATAGAGCGCTTTCCTCGGTTCAAGCTGATATCGCCCATGCACTCTGAAATAGCTGCCTTGCTGAAAACGACGCATAAATCCAATTTTTGGAACCGCATATTTCAGAATAATAACTGCAGCTATGGTGACGATGCCGAGGAAGAGCATCATCTTTATGAACAACCACGTAAAATCCCCGGCTGTAGATGCTGTCGCTGGAACAGTTTCAACAGCCAGCACAAGAGCGCTCATGGCCATCATCGAAAAACTCCTATCTTAGCAGTTTGAGAATCCTGACGCCCAACCTGCCGTCCATATCGACCAGCTCACCTCTTGCTATCAACTTGCCGTTCGCCACGAGGTCGACCGTTTCAGATGGGGGGCGAGCTAGGTCGATGACCTGACCTGGGCGGTATTTCACTACGTCGCCTATGTTGCTCATAGTCTTTCCTATCACAGCGACGATGTTGACAGGGATATCTGGAGCGAGCTTCATCAACTCATGAGCCAGCCCTACGCTGGCAGGTTCATCGGCGATCTTCTCGGATACGGATGGTTCCTCTTCAAAATCTTCGGAGTGCCCGGCCCCCTCCTCCGAAGGCAAGGGAGGCTGCTCTGTAATTTCGAAATCGTCAGCCTCGCCATCTTCTGCAACTTCGTCAGAAAAAAGATGCGGAGTATCAGGCTCCGTCTTTTCCTCCTCTATGACTGGAACATCTATATCGTCATCGGCGGAAGAATCGCCGGATTCGAGTTCATCGAATATGTCCATATCCTCTTCAAGTGAAAGCTCCTGCGAAGAATCACCGTCGCGTTTTTTCATAGAAACCTCCTAAAGCTATTCATGAAATCCCATGAGTTTGCATTTGAGAAGATGGCCATCTTGTTCGAACTCGCTTTCTATCCCTCCGCATCTGCCATCGCCGAATCTTATCACCGCTTTCCCCGATGAACTCTCTGCGGCATGTTTAAGATAAGCCTCGTCCAAAATTATGACATCACCCTCTTCGACGCTTCCGAGATCCGCCGGGCTGAGTTCCGTCCTGCCGATTTCGGCGTATAGAGGAAACCTGACATATGAATAACGCGATACGCTTTCCAGAAACTGATTCCCCCTCACAGCATCAACCTTCCCGGCAGGGAGCGCGGGAAGAAAGTTCTCTTCTATGAACGGATCCGGCAGGATCAACCGGAAAAAACCGGCCAGTTTGCCAAACCTTATCCTGAAGATAAGAACTGCCACCCCATCCTCCGGGTCGGCGATTCCGGCGAGCTCCCTCGAGCCGGAGATGAATCTATCGAAGCGAAAATGCACACGGGGATTCTGACCGGAGAGACGATAGATGGAAGAAAGTATCTGCAAAATCAAATACTGCAAGACACCGAGTTCGGTTTCGCTGAGCTTCCTCATCGCACCCCCCTTCGGACGCCCGCCAAGGAGATACTCAACCGCGGCGATTGCGATCAAAGGGTCTATTTCACACAAGGCTTTCCTGTGCACCGGATTCATGCCGAAGGTCGCCACGACGCTGCTGTCCGCGACATTGGGAAGATACTCGGAAACTCGCTGATAGTGAAAGGACTCCATCGAAATCTCGACGCTCTGTCCAAGATGACTTTCCAAGGCATCTATAACTCCGCTGAGAAAATTCTCCTTCATGCCAGTTGCGGGAAGAAATTCGTAAAGAGCGCCGACGAGATCGCCCTCTCTTTTCGTGATTTTCTTCAGCTTGAACTTGAACGGTCTGATCGCCATCGAATATGGACCCCTACAGTGAGAGGGAGTTCAAAAACTGCTTACACGTCTATATCAAGTAATTTCAATGTCTTCAACATCTATCCCTTTATCCTTCAGGGCTTTTTGAATCCCATCCCGGTTCTTTTCAAGGACCTCCCGGCTTTTCGGATCGGTTGAGGCGAAGCGGACCGCAACCTTTCCACCCCTGGCGATAACCCTGAGTTTAAGCCCCCTGAATATCCTCTCATGGAGATCGACCTGGATCTCCTTTTCGCCCTGTTTATTTATGCCTATCTTGACATATTGGACTATCTTATTGAGAACCTGCTGGCTCATCGCCGGATTTTTGGATGGATCATCTGCCTTCATCGCCGAAACCAGCTTGCTGGCAAAATTCCCGCGAAGATCGAGCGGGAGGGATTTTGCGCCGGATTTCTCCAGCCTCTTGCCCATCTCCTTGCGCGAACTCGCCGAGCCGCCGTAGCCTTGACGCCCCCCCTGAAAACCTTGCTGTCCCTGCCTGAGTCGGCCCTTGGCTATGACCTTCTGATCGGCGACTTTCCCCTCCGCGCGACCGCTCTCCTGCTTGGAATCGCGCCCCTTCTCCTTCTCCTCCTTCTCATCTTTTTTTCCGTCATCGCCGCGACGATCCTCCTCCTTGACAGCCTCTTTTATCGCGTATTCGGTGGCCACCCTGGACTCTACCTGGCTGGTCTGTATGGGCTTGGCGGGGACCTGATTCTGCCTGAGAAGTTGATCAAATTCGCTCTCCTTCTGGCGAGGCCGCTCCTTTTCCTTCTGAAGCTCCTTCATTCGTTCAGCCCTCAGCTGATCGGATCTTTCTACGCTATCAACCATATCTTCTCTCCGTTATTCGAAAACGTTTTTTTCTCCCCGCCATTTCTTCAATTGATGAATCGTCGAACCCAGGTCGTCCATCTCCTTCTGTTCCTTGGCATTCAACTCCTCTTTGACTTTTTTCTGCCAGAGCTCCTTGTGTTTCTCCATGACCTGCAGCTCCTTGGCCGCATCTATGTAGTTTCGTCTCGCCAAAGCCACCTTCCCCTCGCAATCCTCTATCACTGCTTTCTGATCCTCTATCTCCTCTTCCTTTTCTTCCTGATCCTCTTTCAATTTCTTTATGAAATTTACATGAACATTTCCCTTGCCAACGGCCACCCCGAGATCCATCTGGATCCGCATCTCTTTTCGGGCTGCCTTCCACTTTTCGATTATCTTTTCCTTCTCCTCTTCGAGCTGCTCAAGTTTTTTTCTTGCCTCGTTCAATTCATTTATAGCCTTGGCAAGAGCTATTTCGGCCCTTCGCTTAAGCCGCTCCTTCAGATTTAAAAGAGCCTGCAGCCTGTATTTTTGCTTCGCCATTTCTCAAGGCTCCAAAACTCAGGAAAAAAGATCCTTCAGCATCTGTGAGGCCTCTTCGCCATCGACCTTCTCGTCGCTATCCTGCTTGAGGAAGTTGTTGACCTCCTCAATTTTCTCGATCGCGTAATCGACCTTGGGATCGCTCCCCTCCTCGTAAGCGCCTATGAGGATCAGGTCTCTCTCCTTCTCATAATTGGCCACCACCTCGCGTAGTTTTATGGCGGCTTCACGATGATCGGAATCAATGATCGAGTCCATCACGCGGCTCACGCTCTCCGAGATATCTATCGCAGGATAATGGCCACGGGTAGCAAGCGCCCTTGAAAGAATAATGTGGCCATCAAGTATCGACCTGCTTTCATCCGCAACCGGCTCGTTCATGTCGTCGCCGGCAACGAGTATTGTATAAAACGCGGTTATGGATCCCTTGTCGGAGTTTCCAGACCTTTCAAGGAGCCTTGGCAATGTTGAAAAGACCGAAGGGGTATATCCCTGTCGCGCCGGGGGTTCCCCCACCGCAAGCCCGACCTCGCGAAGGGCCCTTGCAAACCTGGTGATGGAATCCATCATCAGCATCACCTTCTTGCCCTTGTCTCTGAAATATTCCGCGATAGCGGTGGCCACGTAGGCAGCCTTGAGCCTGACGAGGGAGGGTTGATCGGAGGTCGAAACCACCACGACAGATCTGGCCAAACCCTCCGCGCCCAGAGCTTCCTCAAGAAAGTCTCTCACCTCGCGTCCGCGTTCTCCAACCAGACAGATGACGTTGACCTCAGCCTCGGTATTTCTTGCGATCATGCCTATGAGGGTTGACTTTCCTACGCCGGCCGCCGCAAAAAAACCAATTCGCTGCCCCTCGCCTACGGTCAGCATCGCATCGATTGCCTTTATTCCCACCGAGAGCTTCTTCGTAACCCTCTCGCGTTTTAAAGCCTTTGGGGGATTCGCTGTAACAGGATATTCTTCATCAAAAACCAGAGGACCATTGGTCTCTGCATCGAGAGGCTCTCCCAGACCATCCAGCACGCGACCGAGAAGCCCATGACCGACGCGCACCGTGAGGACGTGGCCCGTCGGTATTACATCGTTTCCAAGTCCTATGCCCTCAAGCTCTCCCAGAGGCATCAACAAAACTTCCTGATCGCGGAAACCCACCACCTCGGACTTGATCGGAGCCTGTCCATGATGCGGGATTATGAAACAGAGCTCCCCGATCCTCACCCCCGGCACCACCGCGCGAACCACTATCCCGGTAAGCTCGGTCACTTTTCCTTTGATATTGTAAGTGGAAACATTGGCAAGGAGATGCCTGTATTTGTGGAAATCCACCTTCGGCAAATCATTCTCTTTTTTCTTTTGATCGTCGTGTTGTGACATATCAGCAAAGGGCCTTTCTGATGGCAGAAAGCTGCGGTTCGAGCTGCGCATCTATCGTTCCGACTTCAGACTCGACTATGCAACCTCCCTTGGAAACCCCATCGTCAGGGCGAATGGTCAATCTCTTCGTCTTATCCACATACTGCCTGAAATCGGAACCCTCTTCGATGAGAAGTTTATAGTCCTCGGGGTTGAACCTTATCACGATTCTATCGCCGAGAGTTTTTTCAAGAGCCTGCTTGGCAACAGCCTTGACGAGTTCGGTATTTTGAATTGTCAAATCACCTATTATCTTTTCGGCGATCATCATCGCAAGCTTCACAACATCGGATTCCACCTCGGCGTAAAATTTCTCCTTCAACGTCTCAAGCATCAAAAGCTTCTCTGTCACCGCAGCTAGCCCCTTGGACTGCCCCTCGGCATACCCCTTCTTTACCGCCTCTTCAGCCCGTTTTTTGCCATCCGCAAGCACCGACTCGGCCTGAGCCTTTATATCGGCGGACTGCTTGAGCGCATCCTTGACTATCTGGTCTGCCTTGCTCCGGGCATCCATAACCCTTTTATGGATGACCCCGCCGGAGTCGAGCAGGCGATCCGAGGAGGGGGAAGATTGTGCAACCCCACGACCTTTAACGATTTTTGACATATCGGATAATCCTTTCCCAAAGCATCAAAGCGCAGTCGGTGCCAAAACACGGCCGCATCGGTAGATTAATAGCACAGGGAGAGATTTATGCCAACTGATGGAGGGTTTTTGTCTCTTCTTCCCACGGATCGGATTCCGCGGACTTATTTTCGATATTATCGCCGCCATCTTCAAATTCCCCGAGCCAGGCTCTATCTACACGCCCCTCCTGTGCAAGAAACCTCACCGCACTGAGGACCATATCGCGGCGCTGCTCCGATGAAACGAAGTTATGGCGGATGCGCCTCTCATCTACGAAGCGCTTCAATTTATAGCCGTCCTTGGGATCGAGCCGCTGCAGGATGAGCCGCATCAGATCGACAGTGTCTTCATCCATCGCATCGGCAAATGCGCCAAGCCCTATGGTCTTCAGGAACTGCTTCGATCCCATCCTTTCGCTCTCTAATTTCATAAAAGTAGCCTTAGCCTGCCTAACAAATTCAGGCGCAACTTCAGGCGGAAGGGCATCTACCCTGGCCTTCAATTTCTTGGCTTCTTTTATATCCAGTCTGTTGTAGATTATTTTGAGGACGTTAGGGGACATCTCTGAAAGCGCGATGGCGAGTTCCGTTAAACCGAGTTCCACAAACAGTTCTTCCAGCTCAGGCTCTTTCAGATAGTAAAGATTCTCAAATCCCGGATTGCCTATCAGCCGCGATATTCTCATGGGCAGGAAATTGCCTTCAAATTTCCTGCGGATGGTATCGAGAACGTCCGGATGCACGGAAAAAGATTCAACCATATTGGGAACCTGTTTGCAGATGATGGGAGAGAGGTTCTTGAGAATGTACCTGACATGACTCGACGGCAGAAAGCGAAGTATTATACCTATTACCCTCGGCGGCTCATCCTTTAACTTTTCAAGTATCCACGCAGGATGTATTTCAGCGAGGCTCGAAAATGAATCGAGGGAGATAAGATTTTTAACCATCCTCTTCATCGCAAGTTCACGATCGTTTTCGCGCGCGTACCTCCCCACAAGAGTCGCATGAGCGCTGGCATCGCTCTCGCACATAAAATGCGCCAAGGCGGCGGCTTCCTCTCCGTCGCCCAGCACTGACATCGCCGCAACGATGCGCTGTCTATTATTCAGGGCCTGGTCCATTATAGCTTATCCTCACTGAACCTGTGTGTTGAGGACCGATTTTACAGAGGACACACTCTGCTCCGCGACCTTTACGGTGAGTTCCGTCATCTGGGCGAAGTGAAAAACGTGGGCCTGGATTACAAGGAGCTCCTGATTGCTGAACTTTTTCCCGCTGTAAAGGACGTGGTTTACGAGGCTATTCATCTGCATCTGCCCGCGATTGACGTCGCCGAGCATCTCCATAACCTTTTTGGATGTCTCGGGCTGCGACAGCCCCGTGACCTGATCGGCCGGAGAAAATGAAACCGCTTCGCCGTTTAAGGCCTGCATCTGATTGACCGGCGTTACATCCTGCTGCGCTCCGACTCCGAGCGCATCGGCGAATTCCGCGCCGGACTCCATCTTGCTCATCACATCCTTGAACTTGTTGCCGCCGCTCACCTCTTGCGCGAGCCCTTCGGAACGTCCGACCGCCTTGTTCAATGCTTCCTGATTGAGTTTTCCAACAATCGCGTCGATTGACATAATCACTCCTCATCCATCACTTCGTTGCCCTGCCCGCCAACCGCCCTGTTTCTTATCCTCTTGAAAAGCAGCGAAAGCGCTCTTGCATGAAGCCTCGATGTCCATGACTTCGACAGCCCCAGCTTCACGCCGACCTCTTCCAGAGTTCTATTTTGAAAGTAGTACATCATAATCAGCTGCTTCTCCTTTTCAGGAAGGCTGCCGATCGCATCGCGCATATGTCTGCGAATCTGCATGAACTCGGCACGGTGTTCCACATTGACAGCATCGGCATCCTCGACCTCCATCTCCTCATGGGCATCGAGCGATATGATGTATATGGATGCAATGCTATTGACGGTCTCGGCGACCGCATTTTCCTCGCCCTTATCCCCCTCTTTCCTTCTGGCTTCGGCTGCGATGGTCCCGGAATGATTGAGCGATTTATTCTGCAGATATTCGTTCGCGGCTTCCTCGAATTTGATCTTGGCGTAGAGAGTTCTAGGAAGCCATCCGCTCCTGCGAAGGCCATCGTAGATGGCCCCTTTGATACGATAATACGCGAAGGTGCGGAAATCGACCTCCTGAGTGTCATCGAAGCGCTTGGCCGCTTCAAGGAGTCCAAGTCTGGCATTGCAAAGAACCTCTTCATAATCGACCGCTGAGGAGAGGGACTGACAGACCCTGTTTGCGATTGAAGCGGCATAGGGCATGTATTGGTTGATAAGATCATCCCTGCGCCTGAGCTCCGCAATCTCCTTCTTGGTTGCCTGCTTATTGCCAAAGAGGGCTCTAACCTCATCTGCTGCCTTTTTAGCGGCGACAGAGGCCCTGACCCTGGCGCGGGCTTCGAGATCCCTCTTTGCGGATAACTTCCTATCATTTTTGACCGCCGTCTTTGACATTTGCCCCCCTACAATGCCCTCGGCGGCTATACATGCACTTTACATGCCATCCCAATTAGAGGGAAATCAGTCAATTTTTTCATTAGATATCAATAAGTTATGCAGAAATTCGGGAGGCGATTTTGCTTCGTATAAGGGGCAAATGGAGAGATCAGTCACCAAAACGAGAAAGCGACCCCCCTCTTTCAAGGGAGGTCGCCAAAGAGCCCGCACATTAAATTTAATCCCTTACATCAGATCCTATGAGTCATCTCCGTCATCGATCCTCCCCGCGCCTCAAGAACCTGCATGATCTGCTGGTCATTGGCTGCCATAGTTCCTGCGGCGGGTTGAAGCTGCGACATGGCACCGAACTGCAGACCCGGGAAGGCCACCTGTGTCATCTGATCGCGCTGAGCCTTCTCCACCGCATTGGCATATGCCCTTCTCTGCATCCCATCTCCGATGGCGCCAACGCCGTACATGCCGGCCGCTCCGATGGCAGCGGGCGGGAATAAAAATGAAAGCGGCATGGTCATCGATCCAAGCACCTTTCCGAAACCGGAAAGAAATCTCCCAAAGGCCCCTGGTTTTTTTGCCTCGCGGAAGTTGGGATCCTGTCCCTGAACCATCCGCATCTCATATCTAACCAAGTCAGTTTTAATAGTACGCAGCGCCACTTCGACAACCTCCTGTAGAGGATCATCCTCTCACTACTATTATCGGTGAATGGATAAGGCCAAGTTGCTAATCTGAAAAATTTAATCCGGTGACACAAGCCGCCTGTGCCACCAATTAAAAACATTAAATATCAATGAGTTATAAATATATCTCTGGCAAACGCACAATTTTTGGGGAGACAAGCCGCTTGTATCCCCGGAATCGGGGTCACTGGCCGTGGGGCAGCCCTTTCGGTCCTTCATCCATTATATGCCCCTCTATGGCAGGATGATCCCCAACGTGGCTCTTCAACTGGCCTATAATCCTCCGCATCCGGCTCCCCTGAATGATGACGACTATCAGCGCAGAGGAAAGCAATATGAGCAGGACAAAGAAGATCAGTATATAGACCTTCAGCTTCTCCTTGGATTCGGCATCCATCTTGAGCCCGACCAGCTCATCGGAATGAACGACAGGGCGCGGCTGGCTTGAGCGAACCGCACTCGTCGGAGATGGCATAACGGAGGCCGCTCCCAAGCTCTTCACATCGTCGGATTTCGGGACCCTGCCATCAGAGGTGATGTAGGTTATTATTACCGTGACATCCCTAGGATTCATCTCCTCCACGGCGTTGGAGACGAACTGCTGTATCTTTGCCTCGGAAAGGGCCGATTCTCCCCCCTCAAGAGGCTTTGCCTTAACGACTACCGAGGCGGTAGGCCTCTGACGGTGGCGCGTCTCCGCATCGGCAAATTCCCCTCTCGTAGGGACGTTCAAAACGACGTCGGCATCGACCACCTGAGGAATCCTGTGAAGTGAGTTTATTATTTCACCCTTCAGCGCCAACAGAAATCGCGCCTTTTGTTCATCAGGAGTCGGTATCAAACCCTTTTCCTTATAGACGCCGGTAAGCCCCAGCTCCCTCTTTCTCGGAAGGTTATGCCGCACGAGAAGGGCGCGGGCCTTTACCAACTCATCCTCAGAGACGACTATGGAGTAGGTAACCTCATTTTGAACTATGTCTTTTTTCTTCACAGCCTTGATATTGTTTTCAGCGAGCAGAACGAGCATCTCGTTGGCATCCTCCTCACTGAGATTTTGATAAAGCTCGATGCGACTGCAGGAGATGAGTAGAAAAAGGGCCGCAACGAATAGGATGATCAGCGCGCAACTGTTTTTCTTCATTTGGACACCTTTCCCTTCCCCTTCTTGGGCTCGAAACCGCCCTCTATCGCCTGAAGGAGCGCCCTTGCGAACTCCCCCGCGCCTGACTTGTCCGAAGATGCAACCTCATTGATGAGCTCCAGCGCCTCCTCCCTTTTTCCCGAAAAAAAGAGGGCCTCTCCATAATAGACCTTCGCAAAATAGCTTTTTGGATCCTTCTTCAGGGCGACCTTGTAATGCTTTATAGCACGCGCGAGTTTTCCCTCGCAAAACTCGACATTTCCAAGGGCGACCGATGGAATTTCGCTTTCAGGAGCCAGCACGAGCAGCCCCTCGAAGAGCTCGCGGGCCTCTTTAAACCTTTTCATCCCCAGATAAATGTAGCCCGCCTCCATCATCGCTGCCAGATGTTCCCTGTTCATCTCTATCATGAGCCTCTCCCAATTCGCCGAATCTTTCGGTGACGACCAGACGCGCACATAAAAAACCGCGGACTGCATTATATGCAATCCGCGGTGGGAATTCCAACCCTGTTTTAATTATCTCGTCGTAAATTTTTCGATCATCGCCATCCTGGCGCGGTGATCAGCAGATAGTATGTTCGACTTGGTATTCCATCCCTGCATATTGCTCTGCATGACGGCCTGCAACTCGAGGAGCTGAAGGTTATTCTGGTTCATCGTGTTTATCATATCCATGTGGCTGAATCCTTCCGCGCCAGGGATGACAGGCGTATTTCCTGAAGTTGGAAGGAGCCCCTGCGCTGTAAGCGCGTTTCCGCCGCCGCTGGCGAAATACGGGACGCCGCCCCCTGCCGCCTGAGCATTATAGGAGTTGACGCCGGAAAAGGCTGCCGCAAGAACCGTCGAAGAATTAACGCCGCCATAGAGGTTCATCGCGGTAGCCGCTGTTCCCTCAAAGGCGCCGACTGCATCCAGCATCGCATTGCCAAACTGTGGCGATGAAGCCCCGCCGTAGCTGGTACCATATGCACCCTTGGCCTTGGATGCCTTGGCCCCCTGTTTTATCGCCATCGTGTTTATAGTTTCTAAAGTCATATGAAACCTCCAGAGCATCACCTTCCACTTGTGTTATCGGCCGGGGCAAAAGCGCAAGTTGCTAATGTACGAAAAAAAAGTTCGTTCAGCCTAGCTGTTTGATTTTTATTGTCTTTTTAATTTGCGCCATTCGGGGAGGACGACCACACTGTCATTCCCGCGGCACTAAGCCGCCGCTACCGCGGGGTTCCGACCGTTCACCAGTCACGGCTGTTGCGGCTTTTTCTTAGCCTTGGCCATTTCATCCTGAAGCCTGTATTTTATAGCGAGCAGCTCGCGGAAAAGATCGAGGGTGAGCTCCAGCGCCCTCATCATGCGTTTGATGTCGCGCTGGGTGCCGAAACTCTTCCTCTTTTTGGACATCTCGAAGAGTTCCCCATAGGCCTCCTCAAATGCCAGATTTATGGCATCAAAGTCCTCGGTATCTATCAGTTTTTCTACGGTTGGATAACCGGCCTGACCATAGCGCTCCGCCTGAACTGGGGTAGAATTGGTATTTTTCATACCCCGATAAATATCAAACCCGCCGCCAATTCGCAATGATTACTAAAAGTTGAAGTCGATTCAGGATGAAAAAAGCTCACCTTTCCCCCCTTCATTGCAGATAATCCTTTTATCCTTCATCTCCGTGTGTTAGAAATTGCCCTCGAAAAAGTCTCGCACGCGGCATGATTATTGCTCATTATATGTAGTAGCCAAGACTTGATCTGACAGTCGGCACCCTCCCGGGTGTCTGTCAGTTTAAGCCGCGATCAGTTTTTCTCTCGCAGCCGGTAAATTGTCCAAGAGCGTTTGCATCGGGGTCCTG